>CANQRS010000036.1 GCA_947626295.1 uncultured Clostridia bacterium | reverse complement strand
TTTTTGAAATGCCTCCATAGTATAAACAATAACTGGCTTGTCATTTATATTTAGAAATTGTTTTGGAATATCTTGTCTCATCCTTTTCCCTGAACCACCAGCAATTATTATCGCAATTTTCTTCATATTTTATCATTCCTTTCTTATTTCAATCTTTTTAAACTTCTTTTTTATACGCCTTAAACTTATGTGTATCTCTTTTATCTTCTGGTGGTAACTTCATATAATCGCCATAAATTGCTTTCAAATATTGGTCATAGTTCGCAAAAGCCTTATATTTTTTTCCTTCAAAATCTACATCTATTAAATTTTCAAAACAGTCTTTCTTTATTCTTTCCTTCAAGCCATATCCCCATACATATCCTCCAATATATGGTGAATCTGTATTTTCATATTTATGACTTAATTTTATAATCTTTCCTGTTAATGTTCTTTTACTTATAGGTATCATAAAAAATTTAATTAACAATTTAACTAATTTTTTTATAACACCTTGTTTCTTCATAACAATATATTTACATTTCTGCTTTTTTACTTCATAAAGGATTCTATAAAATCTCCCTTTTTTATACCATTTTGTAACTTCTTTATCATCTATTGGAAAAGTATCTGCTGGAAAAATATCTATCCACAAAAATTCCTCTTCTATCTTGTCATCATATTTTACTACATATTCAGAATTACATACCTTACAAAATGGATAACTTGAATTACCCAATTCATAAGACGAAACTTTAAACTTTGTTTCTAATGTACTCTCTTTAAAAATTTCCATTAGTTTATTATAATCTTTCCTTGGCAACATAATATCAATATCATCATCCCACGGAATAAAACCCTTATGCCTTATTGCACCTATCAATGTTCCACCACATAATGAGTATTTAAGATTATTCTCATCTAATATTTTTACAACAAAATCTAATATTTCCTGTTCTTCTTTTTTTATTTGCTCATTTGATAAATATTTCATATTTTCTCCTTGTATATTTTATCTAAAAATTTTTTTATATACTTAAATGTTGCAATATTCTGCCTTTATTCCTAAATCTTCTATTTTCCCTATCATTTCTTCAATTTCATTATTTGATACTTCTAAAAACTCTTGCATTTCTTTTCCTAATGTTTTATACTTCTTTTCTCCTAACCTATGTATTTTAAAAATTTCTACTTTTTCTGCTTTATACTGTTCTAAAAACTTAATTATTTCTTTCATATTTTCTTTTGTCATTGTATATTCTGGAACTAATGGGATTCTAAATATAACTTTACTATTATTATCAAATAGTTTTTTTACATTTTCTTTATACAAAGTTACATTTCCATTAACTTTATGTTCACTTTTTTCATCTAGTATTTTTATATCAACAATAAACTCATCTACATATTTCATTGCAATATCAACCGTTTCTGTTGGTACTGTTAAAGCTGTTTCAACACATATATTTATACCTTTTTCTTTTAGGTTAATTAATAACGGCTCTATTTTATTAAACTGTAATAAGCATTCTCCTCCTGAAAATGTTACTCCCCCATCATTTTCATAATATTCTTTATCTTTCAATATTTCTTTTTCTAAATCATCTAAACTTATTTCATATCCATATACGCCTTTTTCTTCTTTATATTCATAATTTTCTATATCAAATTTTATATTCTCTGGATTACAACACCAAGGGCATCTTAAATTGCATCCCTTAAAAAATACTGTTGTCCTTATACCTGGTCCATCTTTCAAGCAAAATCTTTGAACATTGCTAATTACTACTTTCATTCTTTAATGCCCTTTCTATTAAATAATCCTTATATTCATCTGGTAAATCTTTAAAATATGCACTAAATCCCCACACTCTTACAACTAAATTTGGGAATTTTTCTGGATTTTTTCGTGCCTCTATTAGTTTCTCACTACTTACTACATTCATTTGCATCTCAAAAAATCCTACTTTTATACTCAACATTAAAAAGTCTACAAATTTTTCAAAATTATCATTTATAAAATTTGGTGTAACAAAAAAGTCTACTACATTTCCATTAAATCTGTTTTCTTTATAATCTAGCTTTGATGCAAATTCCATTAATTCTGTATAGGCATCTGATGTATCTGTTGATATATGTACCGCAAATGGCTCTCCAACTTTTCTTCCATCAAATGATGCTAGAAAATCCTTCGATGCCATTATATAATTTGGTGAACTTAATCCAAATTTATATTTTCCTCCTAACTTATTTCTCCTATCCTTCATAACATCTGATGCAAATCTTATTATTTCATTTGCTATTTTCACAACATATTCATTATCTTTTCCATATCTATTTGTTGTATTTTTCAACCTCTTTAGTAATTCATTATTATCATCAAAATTTTCTTTTCTTATTTTATTTAATTCTTCCAAAGACATTTCTTTATTTTTAAATACTACCTCTTCTATATTGCAAATTGAATTAACTACATTTGCTAGTCCCACTCCTGTTAATCCTAAATCATTGTATTTTGCTCCACCATCTGCAATATCTGTACTATTCTTTACACAATCATCTATAAATAATGATAATAATGTGTCTTTTTCAAAATCTACTTCTTTTATTTCATCAATGATTTTTTCTATATAATTTTTCAAGTATTTTTTATATATCTTCAATAATTCTTCTGTATTACTCACTTTACTTAAATTTTCTTTTTCAAACATATCATTAAATGGTATCATAAAAGTTAGAGACTTTATATTATTTTGTGCTGATGATTTTCCTATTAGGTATGGCTCCCAACACGCAGATGTTCCATAATTGTACACATCATCTTCTTCATATCCAAAATCTTTTAATCTATCTATAATTACATCATCATTAGCAAATAACGGACAACCTATCCCTGTTTGTATGCACTTTAATGAAACTTTCATTAAATCTCTTGGCATTTCCTTGCTCACTCTTAATAGCACCTTTGGGTCTGGTAATTTTAATTCTTCCATTAACTCAATAAATATATATGTAAGTTCATTACATTCATATCTTCCATCTATATTCTTTCCACCTAATTCTATTATTTGTCCTGTATCTCCTAATAAAACATTACTTTTTATTTTATAAAATCTATGCAACTCTAGTAGGAATTCTTTTATCAATTCTCGTGCTTCTCTTTTAGTTATAATATTATTTTTTATATCGTTATCATAATATTTTATGAGTATTTTATCTAATCTTCCCAATCCATTTAATCTATGATTTGTTTGCCATAATAACATATTAATAAATAATATTCTTTGTAAAGCTTCATACAATGTACTTGCTTTTTTATTTTTTATATTTGATATATTTTCTATTATCTTTTCATTTTTTATTTTATTAATAATTCTATCTATTAATAGTTCCATTGCTTCTATTGTATAAAGTTCATTTTCATAAAATTCTTGACTAGACTTATCTAATTTACTTTTTAAATCTTCTAAAGAATTTTCTAATATTATTGAATAATCAATACATAAATTTCCAAAAACTGTATGTGGGCTACATATTGTTTTAAAAAAGTCTATATTATAATAAAACCTATTATCAGTTGATACATTCTGTATTTCTACATTTTTCAATAAATTTTTTAATTCTATTCCTTTATTTTTATTGTAATAAACTTTAGCGTTTTTCGAGCTCTTAATTATTCCTAATATCTTATTATCATTTTCATAAACTTTGTTTTTTATATTTCTCAAATGTTTACAATAAAAAATTTTCTTTTTTCCAATTATCTTTTTTATTTTATCTTTCAACTTTATTCACTTCCTTATTAGGTTCTTATAATTTTTTCTTTAAACTTTTTTAACAATTCATAAATTAACTTATCCTTTAAAATAATTAATATCACAAAATAACTTACTGCTCCTACTATTATTTGTAAAACTGTTGTTATCATATTGGCATTTAAAAGATTACCAAACCATACAGTTATACACAACATTATAATTCCACTTAAAATGTATTTTGAACAATTTTTATAAACAATATTTAATGGTATCTCTTTTCTAATATAAATTAATTGTACTATTAAAATAATTGTTTCCGCTATTACTGATGCTACTATTGCTCCTATACTTTTAAATATTGGTATAAATATTAAATTTATTCCAAAATTCAATATTGCTCCGATTACTACCGATTTTGTAAAGATATTCTGTTGTTTTGTTGGTATTAAATACTGCATACCAGAAACATTATTTAAGCCTATTGCCATTATTAATGGAGCTCCTACTATTAATAATATCTTTGATTTTTCAAAATCATTTCCTAAAAACCAAGGTACAAATTTATATGATATTGCCATTATTCCAAACATAATTGGAATTCCTAAAAACCAAGCTATATTAAATGTTCTTTCTAAATATTTTTTTATTTCTTCTTTGTCATTATTAGCATAAGTATTTGCTATTCGTGGTATAATTACTGTTCCCATCGAAGTAACTATTGTTAAAGAAAACTTTATAATTTTTTGAGATTGTTCATAATTTCCAACCTCTGTCATATCTTTTAATATATAACCTATCATTGTTTTATCTAAAACTGTGTAAACTTGAATTGCTATTTGCGGAATAAATAAACTTATTGTTGGTCGTAAGTGCTTTATAATATTTAATTTTTTTGCATACTCCTTTTTTATATATTTGGGCAAATACAACCACAACGACATATTTCCTAATAAATTAGATAATACATATATAATAAAGTAAATTATTAAATCTTCCGAACTTTTTACAAATAAGAATATAGATATTACACTAATTAATTTTATTATTATATTTCTTGTAACTGTTTTCTTAAATTCTTCCATTCCTTGGAAGAACCAACTTATATCCAATGCACTTGCTATAATCTCTAATGTTAATATTTTATAATATATTGCATATTGCCCATTCAGTACAAAACTACAATAAAATATTATCAATGAAATTCCTAATGTTATTGCTCTTATTATCAGTATTTCAAAAAAAGCTTTACTTCTTTCTTCCTCTTTGTCCTGTAAATATGCAATCTCTCTTTGACCATACATTGCTATTCCTAAAGAACCAAACAATACAAAATATGTAGCTATTGATAGTGTATAACTGTAAATACCTATATTTTCCGCTCCTAATACTCTTGATAAATATGGTGTTGTTATCAAAGGTATTATTAACACTAATATTTGATAAGATAAATTATATAAATAATTTTTTATTAAACTTTTCTTCTTAGTCATTTAACTCCCTTTCTGCCAAATTTAATGCTTGTATTATAACCTTGTCCATATCATAATATTTATATTCTCCTAGCCTTCCCCCAAAAATAACTTTGTTATCCTTATCTGCTAATTCTTTATATTTCTTATATAACTCATTATTTCTGTCATTGTTTATAGAATAATATGGCTCTTTATCTTTTGTCCACTTATCCGAATATTCTCTACTTATAACTGTTTTGTCTTGTGTTCCAAACTCAAAGTGTTTATGTTCTATTATCCTTGTATATGGCACCTCATAATCTGTATAATTAACTACTGCATTTCCTTGATAATTTTCTATATTTAATATTTCTGTTTCAAATCTTACACTTCTATATTCCAACTCTCCAAAACAATAATTGTAATATTGGTCTATTGGTCCTGTAAATACTATTTTTTCCGCAATACTATTAAGTTCTTCTTTATGTTCAAAATAATCATAGTTTAATTTTACATCTATATCTTTCAGCATCTTTTCTATAATTTGAGTATATCCTCCTATTGGTATCCCTTGATAACTATCATTAAAATAATTATTATCATAAGTAAAACGAACTGGTAATCTCTTTATAATAAAACTTGGAAGTTCTGTTGCCTTTCTTCCCCATTGCTTTTCCGTATATCCTTTTACCAATTTCTCATAAATAGTTCTTCCTACTAAACTAATTGCCTGTTCTTCTAAATTCTTAGGTTCTATATCCCCTAGTTCTTTCTTTTCTTCTTCTATTTTCTGTTTTGCTTCATTTGGTGTTTTTACTCCCCACAATTTATTGAATGTGTTCATATTAAATGGCATATTATATAATTCATCTTTATATATAGCTATTGGGGAATTTGTATATCTATTAAATTCCGCAAATTGATTAATATATTTCCAAACCTCTTTATTACTTGTATGAAATATATGAGCTCCGTATTTATGTACATTTATTCCTTCTATATTTTCTGTATAAATATTTCCCCCTATATGATTTCTTTTCTCTATTACTAAACATTTTTTATTTTTCTTATTTGCTTCATAAGCAAATATTGAGCCAAATAAACCTGAACCCACTATTAAATAATCATACATTTTCATCACATTCCTTATTTTAACTCTATCATTTTTAATGCTTCCTTAATATATTGCCCATCTTTTAATTTTTTCGATATAACCTCAACATTTTTTAATATATTTTCATATTCTTCTTTTGTTACTCCTTCTAATAATTCTTCTAAATCATCTAAACTCTTTATTGTATATCCCAAATTATTTTCTTTAATAAAATCTGCTAAAGCCGCTTCTTCCCATATTATAATTGGTATCTTTGCTGCCAAATACATTGATACCTTATGAGGATTATTATACCTCATATAATTTCCCATAGTTCCATCACAAGTTTCTTTCTTAGTTCCATCCCAAACAAGTCCAAAACCGCCTTCTAAATTATAAATTATTTCATCTGAATTAAAAGCGCCTTTATAATTTATATTTTTATATTTTTTTGTATCATCATATCCTTTTCCATATAAATTAAATTTTACATTTTCTATTTCATTTAAAAACATTAAATATCTTGCTTTATTTACTGATAAATTTCCTGCTATAATCACTGTTCTGTCATTTTCACCTTTTTTACTTATCTCTTCACCGTAAATATAATCAAATAATTGAAGTATTATTATCTTATCAGCCTCTATTCCTAATTTTATTAATTCTTTTTTCATCTTCTCATTATGTGCAATAACATAATCAAAATGACTAAGAATTTCCTTGTCTTCTCGCTTTAAACGGGAACAAAACATCTTTCCTTTTTCTTCAACAGAACATCTCAAAGAATCCAAATCGTGTATTACTGCAATTAGCCTTAACTTCTTACTATATTTTTTTAAAACTTTTGTTATACTCTTATTAGCAAAAAGCATAGGATATTGAAATACAACTATATCATTATCTTCTTTTTTTTCTAATTCCTTATATATAATTTTATTATTTCTATAGCAAACTGGTAATTGCATAAATCTTCTATACCTTTTTCTTATATAAGCATCCTTCAAATTTAATTCTATTGATTTGTAACCTACATCATCTAATATCTTTTCAATATCTTGTCTTGCTTTACCTGATGCTGTATAAAATTCTGTTTGTCTTTCAGATATATAATATTTCATTTTTCCCCTCTTCCTCTAATTCAAATCTTTAATATTTAAAACCCTAATATTATCTTCAACCATTCTTTCAATCGAATAATCTTTAATCTTTTTTAAATTATTTTTACTTATCTGTATTTCTTGTTCTTTCGTTAATCCTAATATTTTTATTACTGCTTTTTTTAATTCATTTATATCATCTTCTATTAAATATCCGTTAACCTCATTTTCAATTAATTCTGTTCCTGATAAACAAGTATTAGTACAAATTATTGGCAATCCAAAGGTCATTCCTTCTCCAACTGTCAAGCCCCATATATCAATTTTTGAATTTAACACTAACACATTTGCCATTCTGTAAATATTTTTAAGTTCGTCTGGCTCCACAAAATCTAAAATTTCTACATTATTTAAATTTTTTTCTTTTACAAAATCTAAAAACTTTTGCTTTAATGGTCCTGTACCTATAAGAATTAACCCATTTTTATCATTATCTGCTAACTCAGACCATACCTGCAACAAAGGTTCTAAATTTTTTCTTGGCTCAAAATTTGCAACAGATAATACAATTTTTTTATATTTATATCCTTTTTCATTTTTTATTTTTTCTTTTTCTTCATATTCTACAAAATTTTCTTCAATTTCATTTTCATAATAACTTGAAAAATTCATTCTGTAAATTTTATTTTTGTCAGCTCCATAATATTCTAAACATTCATCCGCTTTCTTTGAACTTGATATATATGCAGCTGCAGAAGATACAAAATATGTTCTTATTTTTTTTATTAATTTGTTTTCCTTCTTTATAAAATCTCCATCTGTATTTAAGATAAACTTTTTCTTAATAAAATTCATATATAATATTAGCAACATAGAATTTAAGGTTGAATATTGTCCTATTATTACATAATCATATTTTTTTACCTTTATCTTTGAAAATAAATCTAAATCAATAAAATATTTTTTACTAAATCTAACTAATTTACTCAAAAATATTCCATTAAAGTTTTCAAATTGATTATCGAACCAAGCTTTATCTCTTAATACTTCTTTCTTCCTAGACTTTATTTCAAAATAAACATCTAAATTATATTTCTTTCCTAATTCATTAAAAAACTTTACTCTATAAAAAGAGGGTTTATTTGTTAGAAATAATATCTTCTTCACCTTTCTTCTCTCCTTTTATTTTTTTCAATTGAAAAACAACTAAAAAATATACCAAAAACAAAAATAAAAATACAATTGCTGGGTGCATTGAGCCCCTCATTAAAAATATTATATATCCTACTGTAAATGGATATATTAATTCAATTATAGATACACCTTTTTTTTCTCTATATTTAAAATAATTATAGTCCAATTGTTTTATTATGCTAGCTAATATTCCCATAAATAATATAACTCCAAATATTCCAAAATTTATATATCCCTCACCTATATATGGTGCCGAAAGATTGACAAAATTTGCACGTTGCATAGTAGCTACATATACCCCTGTAGGAATTGGCTTTGCTCCCCAAATACTTCTTGGTACTAGAAAAAATATTGTTCCTAATACCTGTTTTCCATACACTATTCCATTAGTCTCAACATACTTTATTATTCTTGCTAACATTGAGTACGCATCATAATCAACATTGTTATATGTACTTGTCCAAGTTTTTAATATATCACTTTTAAATATTGTAATTATTGTTTCATTTTTAAATATTTGAAAAAGTGGAAATAAAAACATCAATACTAAAATTAATAAAATATCAAATTGTCTCCCCTTTATTTTTTCTCCATATATTAATATGAAAATACCTAAATATATAGCTCCCATCCAATATCTTGATAAACTTGTTGGAAAATTTGTATATAACACCATTAGTAATAAAATAATCATTTTTATATTAAAAATACGCTTTCCTTTATTTTTACAATAAACAATATATAATGCTATTGTAAAAACTGGTATCGACCTTATTATCTTTATAATTATATCAACTAACCCATTTTCTCCTATTTGTATAACTGCATTATTGTCCCTTAAAAACAATCCATTAATACCCATAATTACAGTTAAAAGTAATAGTGCTATTACGCTTAGTACCATTTGAATATTAACTTCTGTATTTTTTATTTTGTAATTTTCAAATTTTATATTTCTTTTCTTCTTTAATATCATAACCAAATCATATATAACAAAAGCTATTATAATTATAAAATTTGTTTTCATTTTTAACTCATCACTTATAAAGTAATTCCAAGGATAATAATTACTTAAATGTTGAAATAAAGGTGCAATAAATAAAAATACAAAATTAAAATACCAAAAAATTTTATTTAGTGAAAATGTATAATTATCTGAAATGATATTCACTATACAAATTCCACCTATCGTCATAAAACTAATAATTAATCCAATGTTATTCTCATATTCTGAAAACATATTTAAATAATAAATTATAATACCACATAATACTACAAATATAAAAAATGAACTTGTTATCTGCTTCCTAGTAACCTTTATCATTTTTCCTCCTAACTAAGAATTTTATTATAAAATTCTATTACTTCTTTTGTATATTTTTCTTTGCCATATCCACTGTTCCAATATTTTTTATATGAATTTAATCCTAATCGATTAATAAAATCATTCTTATTGCATTTTTTTATCTTTTTTTCCAATTCTTCTACTTCCTTACTTTTATATATCAATCCTGTATATTCATTTTCAATATTTTCTTTTGCTGCAGAACAATCTGAAACTATACAAGGAAGTCCTATAGCCATTGCTTCTAATACTGTTAATGGTGCTCCTTCGTACCATAATGATGGAAAGACTAAAGCTCTAGCTTTTTTCATATATTCTTTAACTTCATTCTTATTTTTCCATCCTTTAAATTGTATATTAGGATACTTTTTTTCTAAGATTTCTCTTTGATTTCCATCACCAACTACAATTCCTTCACAATTTAAATTTGTAATAGCATTACAAAATAAATCTACTCCTTTTTCTTTTGAAACTCTACCAACATATATATAATAATTATTTTTTGAAGGTTTTATCTCTATTTCCTTTTGAATATCAATTGGATTACTTATTTTCATTATATTTACATCTTTTTTCAACCCTTTAATCAATATATTTCTACTAAAATCAGATATCGATATAACATTATCTATTTTTTCATTTATTTTCACAATTTTATTTTGTACAAATTGCCTTAATATTCTATAAATTTTAAAAAAATAATTTCTTGAATCACAATTACATCTTATACAATTTAATGATAATGGCTCATATTTGCATATTTCATTTTTCTTATAGTTGTAAAAACCTCCATTGGGACACATTGAAAAATAATCGTGAAATGTTACTACAAATTTAAAATTTTTTTTACATATTGCTGAAAATATACTACTTGATAATGCTTTAATCCAAGTATGTATATGTACAATAGTTGTTTTCTTATCTAATGTATCAAGTAACTCTTCTAATTTCTTTTTGGCTTTTACATTATATATCCCATTTAGTGCTCCTCTTATTTTATTTTTATCATTCAAACTTTCTTTTTGATTCGTAGTTATAAACTCTATATTTTGTTTATTCCAATTATATTCACCGTGCACCGCTGAAAAAAAATAAACTTTTATACCCACATTCGCAAGCCCTTCAGCAGTATTTATTGCTACTTTCGATGCTCCACCGTTTACATAATCAAAATCATTTATAATAACAACTGTTTTTATATTACTCATTTATTTATATCCTCATAATACTAAAAATTCTCTCTCACTTTTTCCTCTATAAATTCTTTAATTCTTCTTTGAAAAACACTCTCATCAAATTCTAAAGAATGCTTTCTAATTTCTTGTTTATCAAATTTCATCTTTTCAAATTTTTGTATTGCATCTTTTAAAGAATCTACTGTTTGCTCTTTAAAATACACCCCTGTTTTTCCATCTATAACTGTATCTAAAACTCCACCTTTTCCATAAGCAATAACAGGTCTGCCGCTCGCTTGTGCTTCTAACGGTACAATTCCAAAATCCTCTTCTCCAGGATAAAGTAAAGCTTTACACTCTGCCATATATTTTTTTACTACATCATCTGGCTGTTTTCCTAAAAATGTAATATTCTTATCTCCATTTGCAATTTTTTCTAAATTTGCTTTTTCAGGTCCATCTCCAATTACAACTAATTTTTTTCCTAATTCCTTACAAGCCTTTACAGCTAAATCAAATCTTTTATATGTTACAAGCCTTGAAAGAACAAAATAATAATCTCCATCATTTTCTGAGATATTAAATAAATTACATCTTACTGGTCCATATAAAACTACAGAATCTCTTCCATAATGCTTTTTTATCCTTTTCTGCACCGCTGTAGAATTTGCAATAAAATAATCTACTCTTCTGCTACTTGCTAAGTCCCACATTCTCATATAATGTAACAATATTTTTACGAGCCTTCTCTTTAATTTTCCCATATCCTGCATATAATCATCTCTCAATTCCCACGCATATCTCATAGGTGTATGGCAATAACATATATGTATACTATCCGGCTTAGTTATTACTCCTTTTGCACAGGAACTACTACTACTTAAAACTACATCATATTCATTCAAATTAAAATTTTCAAAAGCTAATGGCATCAATGGAAAATATTTTTTATGATTAGTCACCATTTTCTTTTTTTGCAAAAAGCTTGTCCTTACATCTAAGCCTTTTAATTTATCATCTAAATTATTTGGATTATAAAAAGTCGTGTATATTGGAGCTTCTGGGTAAATCTCCTTAAAATTAATTAAAGCCTGTTCAGCTCCTCCCATATTTGTAAGCCAATCGTGTACTATTGCTATTTTCATTTTTTATCATTCTCCATTCCTACTTAGATTTCGCCAAAAAAGCTATTTTCTAGCATCAAACACCAACAATGATAAATTGGTAAATGCAATTCTTGTATCATATAAGTTTCACTTTCTGGAACTTTAACTGCTATATCTGCCATCTGCGCTAATTCTCCACCTTTTTCTCCTGTCAACCCTATTACTTTCATTCCTAATGCTTTTGCTACCACTACTGCATTCATAATATTTTTGCTATTTCCAGATGTAGAAATACCTAAAAAAACATCTTCCTTTTTAGCCAATCCTAATAATTGTTGTGCAAATACACCTTGTCCATCAACATCATTTATATATGCTGTTGAAAGTGCCTCGTGTGTAACTAATGCTATTGCTGGTAAAGAACATTCTAATTCGTTAGCCAACTTTTCTCCCCTTACTCTGTCAACACTAATCAATTTTTCTCTTAGCTCTTTACTTATTGGTCTAGGGCTTTTAAATCTTTTCATCAATTCTCCAACTATATGCTCCGAATCAGCTGCAGAACCGCCATTTCCCGCAACAAGTAATTTTCCACCATTTTCATAGCATTCTTCTAATACTAAATATCCATCTATAATCTGTTGTTCAATCGTTTTAAGCTTCGGATATCTACTAATTAATAATTCAATATGTTTTTTTAGTTTTTCATCTAAGCATTTTTCCATACTCGACTTTCCTTATATTTGATATTTAGGTTTTTATCGGCTTTACCTATAAACCTTCATTCTCAAGTACAACTTTAATTATTTCTTTTAAATCTGAGCCTTTTACATTTTCTCCATAAGTTTCACAATCCTTACTTATTAAAGCTGTTTTACACCCTGCATTCTTTCCTGCCAAAATATCTCTTTCAGTATCTCCAATCATCCAAGATTTTGATAAATCTATATTAAAATCTTCAGCTGCCTGTAATAACATTCCTGGCTTCGGCTTTCTACAATTACACTCTATTTTTAATTCTGAAATTTCTCCTTCATATCCCTTGTCTGGATGATGAGGGCAATAATATATTCCATCTATATATGCTCCTTCTACTCCTAACAAAGTTTCCATCTTATTATGAATCTCTTCCAACTGTTTTTCTGTAACCTCTCCACGTGCAATTACAGGTTGATTTGTAACTACTATACATAAATATCCCGATTTATTGATTTTTCTTATAGCTTCTACAACTCCATCAATTAATTCAAAATCTTCTATATTCCTCAAAAATCCTACATCTTTATTAATTGTTCCATCTCTATCCAAAAAAATTGCACATTGTTTATTATGTAAATTCTTCATTTGTACTTTATTTTTCTTATAATCTTCTATTACCTCATAATATCTATCTGGTGTTCCCATATCTTTTACATACTCTGGACTATCATACACCAACATCTTTCCAGTTCCTGCAAGTGGCTTTAATACTTGTCTGTCCAAATCTACTTTTTGACTCTCTATATTCATATTTAACACCTTAGGTGATATTATGTGTAATCCTGCATTAACTCTATTTTTATAGTACAATGGTCTTTCATCTTCCTTTGTAAGCCATTTTTCTACAGTTCCATTAATATCAGTAACAATTAATCCACTATCAAATGGATGACTATTTGGGTGAGTAAATAATGTTACTAATCCTCCTTTTTCTTTATGAAACTTCACAAATCGATTAAAATTAACATCAAATACCGCATCACCATTTAATAGCAAAAAATCCTCTGTTAATTTATCCTTTAATTTAAACAATGCACCTGCATTACCTAATGGCTCATTTTCAAAGAAATAATCTATACTAACACCAAATGGCTTTCCTGTAATTGGAGATTCTTTGCTTCCATTACCAAAATAATCCATAATAATTTTTCCAAGATGCCCTACTGTTATAATGATATCGGTAAATCCCTGTAATCTTAAACACTCTATTTCTCTTTCTAAAACTGGTATGCCATCTATTTTTATCATTGGCTTTGGAATATCACTAGCAATAGATGATATCCTTGTTCCTTTTCCTCCCGCCATTATTACTGTTTTCATTTAAAATTCCCCTATCTTACGTTCATATTAATTTGTATTAAATTGTTAATTAACTATTTTAATTTCAATTCTCTTAATATATTTCAGATGTATAATATATAACTTTCGTTCCTTCATTCTCAAATTCAAATGGGATATATAAATAATCTTTCATAGCTTTTCTTACACTTTCCTGTTTATCTGGCTGTACATAAAAAACTATAAATCCTCCGCCTCCTGCACCTAAGAGCTTTCCTCCTATTGCACCTGCCTTAATCCCTTTTTCATATATTTCATCTATACTTTGTGTTGATACCGCATTTCCTGTTTGTCTTTTTAATTTCCAAGTATAATCTAATAATTTTCCAAACTCATCTAAATCAACTTCTTTATTGGTCAATATTTTCTCTGCTTCATCAACTAATTCATACATAAATTTCAATTTCTTTGCTTTATCATTATCTTTATTAGCTTTTTGAATATCTGAAGAAAATCTTGTAAAGCCTGTAAAATACATCATTAAATTATTATTTAATTTTTTCTTTCTTTCCGGTGAAATAATTATAGGTTTAACCTTATATCCTTCTTCATTAAAATCAATTCTATTTAATCCTCCAAATGCCGCTGCAATTTGGTCTTGCCACCCTCCTGCTTCATTACACAACACTCTTTCTAAATGTATCGCCTCATCTGCTAGCCTTTTCTTTCCAACATACTCTCCTTTAAGTGAATAAAATGCGTTTAACATTCCTACAGCAAATGAACTACTTGTTCCTAATCCAGACCTAGCTGGTAAATCAGCATCATAAGTTAATCTAATATTATCCATCTTTAAACTTTTCATTGCATTTTTTATTGATGGGTGTACTATATCTTCAACATCTTTTACTCTTTCAATTTTGGAATATATCAATTCTGTTTTATACTCAAAAAAAGGTGGTAAATATCGTACATTTACATAACAGTATTTATCTATTGTTGTAGATATTACCGCCCCTTTATTTTCTCTAAAATATTCCTCCATATCTGTTCCTCCGCCAAAAAATGACATACGAAATGGTGTTTTAGTGATTATCATTTTTTCCTCCTCTTTTTGCATATCAAAGCACTACTTTTTAAGCACTAAATTATACAAGCTTAATTTATTTTATGTAACTAAATTGCTCCTTCTTTTCTTAAAACTGTTTTTACTGTTTCTTTAATTATTTTTGCATTCATTTTTAAATTTTCATTTTCTATGTAAAAATCGTCTAATCTCACTCTTTCTTTAAACGTAATTTTACTTCTACCACTCACTTGCCACAATCCAGTTATGCCAGGTTTACATCGTATTATGCTTTCATAATAAATTCCCATTTCTTCTTTTTCTGTTGTCAAATATGGCCTTGGTCCAATTAAACTCATATCTCCTTTTAATACATTAATAAACTGTGGTGTCTCATCTAAACTAGTTTTTCTCAAAAAATTTCCTAGCTTTGTTATTCTAGGGTCATTCTTTAACTTATGATTTTCCTCATATTCCTTTCTGGCATCTTCATTTTCTGCCAAATATAATCTCAATTTTTCATCTGCATCTATAACCATAGTTCTAAATTTATATAATCGAAAATGCTTTCCATTTTTTCCAATCCTTAATTGTTCATAAAAAATAGGGCTATCTTCTTTCAAAATTTTTTTAGATATGTATATAATTAATGTTAATGGTATTAAACAAATTACACCAATAAAACTAACAACTATATCTACAAACCTTTTCACTATATTTGTTAGTACTCTTTTTTGTTTATTTAGTTCTTGTTGTGGTATTGCTACAATATTTACATTAAATACATCACTCACATTATCTATTCTGTCAACTTCTTCAACTTTCATTTTTTTGCCCCTTTCAAAAAAATAAAATAATTCGGCATCTCTGAATATTGTTAGATTTCTCTTTTCTTTATTCACACTATTACCGTATAAATAAGCGATATTCAACTCAAAACAATTAAACATATAGTCTAACTGCTCACCTACTCATTTCTAAGCAGGATTTATATTTTATTTTCCAAACTTCTTTAAACACATTATTGCTATATTCATTGCAGAATTAAAGAAATAATCTCCTTTATGCCCATTTTCACATTCAAACTCCAAATTTTTTCTTTTTATATTACCTCTGCAAATGTAACACTTACTAGCCGTGTAATTTTTCCTTATTCTAGTTATAATAATGCTAGATTTAAACGCCTTATATTCTAAATATTTAACTATCCTTCTTCTTAAATAAATAGGACTATATCTACCCACACTCTTTGTAAAGTTTTTATTTATATCTTCATTCATATCTGTAATTGAAATAACTTCCACTTCATTTTCTTTACAAAAATCTACTATTTCTTTACTAACTTTGTGTGAATAATAATCACTTATATGATTTAATTTTTCCCAGTACTTCTTATGATTTTTTTCTCCGAATTTTTCTCCTTTTTGCCTATGTTTTTTTATCTCATTTAAAATCATTTGTGTTTTTTTCTGATATTGCTTTCCACCTTTTATAAATTTTGCTTTTACAAACTTCCTATTTTCATCTATTACCACACATATCGCAAAATTATCACTATTGGAAAACGCTATTCCACACACCTTTATATGTTCTTTTTTCATTCTTTCCTTTATAGGTGTGATATCTTCTATTTCATTTTTTATTGGAATGTGTATCATTGTATATTTTTTATTTATTACTATTGTAGGAGATAATAGTTTTTCCTCATCTTCAAATTCACTTTGCTTTATTTTTGCCAAATACCATTTCCATTCTTTTCCGATTATTCAGTTTAATCTTAATTGTATTGTCTGATATTTTTTTGTACATTCCTTTATAAAAAATTATCGATGAATTAAATTCTGTTGCTCTATTTGGCTTTACAGCCTTTTTATCTGTTTTTATGTTTTCTTCATAGTTTTTCATTTTTGTTATATAATTTTTTGCACTTCCTATTGCTTGATTTATCGCTGCTCTTCTTAAATATAACGGTACATCTAATTCAAAATAATTTTCTGGTATTTCTCCATTTTTCGCTTTTATTGTTCTTTTCTCTAATTCTCTTAAACAATTGTGATTTGACAATTCTAAAAGTTCCACATTATCTAATAATAAATCGTAATATTTCAAAATCGTATCATTGTATATTTTTTGTGTTTCTTTTAATTTTTCTATATGATTAGTGTAAAGCCTAACTCTTTTGGTAGTCGTGTAGCTTCCAATCCTTTTGTTTTCCTCCACTTTTATCACCTAACTTTTTTCGTAAAGATATATACTTTACGACAATTTTAGATACGACAAAAAAACGCTAAAGTATTGAAAACACTATACTTTAACG
>CANQRS010000035.1 GCA_947626295.1 uncultured Clostridia bacterium | reverse complement strand
CGTTAAAGTATAGTGTTTTCAATACTTTAGCGTTTTTTTGTCGTATCTAAAATTGTCGTAAAGTATATATCTTTACGTCATTTTTTAGTCAATTTATTACTTTATATCCTAACATTTTCCTTCATTTAATTTTATTATATAATCTGCAAATTCTCTATAAGCTCCATCTCCCCCTGACTTCTTCGTAACATATTTTACCTTATTTTTTACTTCTTCCATTGCATTTTCAGGAGCAGCTGAAAAACCTACCGCTTCTAATACTGCCAAATCTTGAATATCATCTCCTAAATATGCAACCTCTTCACTCTCTAGATTAAACTCTTTCAAAATATTTTCTAGTTCCGCCAACTTATCTTTTATATGGATTCTAATTACATCCATTTTTAAGTCCTCTGCCCTACATCTTGTTGCATCACTTTCATCTCCAGTTATTATCCCTGTCAATATTCCATTTTCCTGTAATCTTTTTACTCCCATTCCATCTTGCATATTAAAACCTTTTATCTTTTTATGAGTAGGTGTATAAAATACTAAATTATTTGTCATACAACCATCTACATCAGTTAATACCATTTTTATTTTTTTCATTACCTAATCCCTCCAAAAATTACTATATCCATTTATAATAATATTACCATTGTTTGTTATAATATTCTGCTATAACTGAATTATACATTATTCAATAACCAATCTAAAACATTCATTTTCTTAATTCCGTTAAAATCTGATATTGGCTCTATATCCATAGTTAACAAATACTTTGGATAATGGTCTCTTATTATATCCAATGACTTCAACTCTCTTTCCAAAGTTTTTTCGTTTCTTACAGTCTCCGCAACTTGGTAATATTCAATTCCCTTACTGTTTATAGCAACAAAATCTATTTCATATTCGCTTACTTTTCCTATGTAAACATCATAACCTCTTCTTAAAAGTTCTAAATATACTACATTTTCAAGTATTTGCTCTCTTCCTTGTTCTTTTTTTTCCAACAAAAAATACCTTATTCCCAAATCTGCAACATAATATTTACTCCCTGTTTTTAAATATCGCTTCCTTTTTATATCATACCTAGTTGCTTTATACAATACAAAAGCATCTCTTAGTGCTTTCAAGTAGTTTTCCACTGTATATACATTTGACGTCATTATATCCGCTATCTTATTTGTAGAATATACAATTCCTATATTCTCCAACATAAAATTTATTATACTATGTAACATTTGCTTATCTTTAAAACTTCTTCTTGCCATTATATCTTTTAATATTATTGAATTATATATTTCTCTTATATACATATCTACATCATCAACATCATCTAACATTAATATATATGGTAAAGAGCCTGTTGAAATATATTTTTGGTAATTCCTATCTTCACTTTCATTTGGGAATGCTAAGCAATATTCTTTAAATGATAATGGTAACATCTTTACTTCTATATATCTGCCTGATAATAAAGTCGCCCATTCTCCTGATAATAAATATTCATTTGAACCTGTTATATAAATATCTGCATTTTTTTTAATATATAATCCATTAACTGCCTTTTGAAATTGAGGTATATTTTGAATTTCCTCTAAAAATATATAATTCATTTTATCTGGATTCATTTTATCTTTAACATAATTATATAACTTTAAATAACTATCTATTTCATAATAAACTGGTTCCTCTAAATTTAGTCTTATTATTTGTTCTTTCTTTACACCATTTTTTAATAAATAATCAATATATATATCAAAAAGCGTAGATTTTCCGCATCCTCTTATTCCTGTTATCATTTTTATTAATTCTTTATCTTTAAATCTTATTAATTTTTCTAAATACTGTTTTCTCTCTATCATTTCTATCACCTAATTTAATTAGTTTAATAATTGCGATTTGTATATAATTTAATATATATTAGTATAGCATAAATCTTACTATTTTTTAAATACTTTTTCGTTAATTTTCTAAATTTATTACCTTTTTTATAGTCCATCTTCTGTCAAATATTTTTTATTTCTAGTGACTATGAAATCAACAAAAATTGTGATATACTAATAATATTAAAAGATTAAAAAGGAATTGATTATATGAGCGATAAAGTATATACCATCGAAGAAATAAAAACAATGCTAAAAGAACTTTTAAGTGATAAGCCTGTATATCAAGTAATATTATTTGGCTCTTATGCTAAACAAAAAGCAACACAAAAAAGTGATATTGATTTAATAATAGATACAAATTCCGAACTAAAAGGTTTTGCATTGTTAAGATTAATTTGCGAAATAAAAGAAAAATTTCAAAAAGAAATTGACGTATTTGAAAAATATGAAATAATAGAAAATTCATTAATTGATAAAGAAATAAACGAAACAGGAATTATTGTTTATGAAAAATAAAAACAAGACATTGAAAGAACCTCGCCTTGAATTGTTATAAATAAAGAAAAGTTAAACTTGATTAATTATGATAACTATGGTAAAATGTAAACAGTTAGAATAACAATCTTAATGTTAGGGGGAGAGTTATGGAAAATGAACTATATGATGAAAGTGTTATAATAGATTTTGATTTACCTGACTATTTAATTACTGCAATTAATGAGCTTATTGAAGAAAGAAAAAAAGAAAAAAGTCTTAGTGTAGACTTATATGAATGTGATTTAATAGCCGAAATTAATAGAGCTTTTTATAGTAATCTTATCAACGAAAGTCAAGCAAATTTATTAAGAAAAAAATATTTATGGTGGTGATTAATTATGAAAAATTGTTTGAATTTTACTAATACAGAAGAATTATTATGTAACTATTCAGGTGCAGATAAAAAGCTAAAAATAAAATATGATGAAGAAATATATCTTTTAAAATTTCCTAGTGAAGCTAGGAAAAACACTTTACTTTCTTATTCCAATAATGTTTTTTCTGAATATATAGGATGTAGGATATTCAATAGCGTAGGTATAGAAGCACAAAAAACTTTTTTAGGAATATATGAAATGAGCAAAGACAAAATAAAAACTGTTTGTGCGTGTAAGGACTTTACTACAGAACAATGGAAATTATATGAATTTCAAACATTAAAGAACAGCTTTATTACATCTGAAACGAATGAAAAAGGTGCAACACTTGAAGAAATAATTGAAATTATTGAAAATCATCAAAATATTATTAATAAAAAAGATATCAAAGATTTCTTTTGGAATATGTTTGTTATAGATGCTCTTATAGGAAATTTTGATAGACACAATGGTAATTGGGGAATTCTTGTAAATACTAAAGAAAATGAAATGAAACCTGCACCTGTATATGATTGTGGCTCTTGTTTGTTTTCACAATTATCAGATGAACAAATGAAAGAAATCTTAAATAATAAAGGTTCAATTAATGATAGAGTATATAATAAACCTGTATCATCAATAACTTACAAAGGAAAAAGAATTAATTATTTTGAATTTATTACATCTTTAGAAAACAATGAATGTAATAATGCAATCGAAAAGATTTACCCTAAAATTGATTTTCAAAAAATATATGAAATTATCGACAATACACCATATATGAGCGATATTAGAAAAGAATTTTATAAAACTATAATAACACAAAGATATGATAAAATTTTAACAGTTGCATATAATAAAATATTAACTAATAAACAGTAAAAACTCCCACTCTAAACTGGGAGTTTTTACTGTTAATCATAATTTATTAAATCCTTTATTATACATTTTACTCTTTCACAAAAAAGCTTAAATTTTACCTTTCCTGTAAGCAGTGTCCCTTCTTCACTACTATTTGCCCTATCTAAGTGATATAACATAACTATATTTTCATTTATAGCATCTTTTGATGAAGTCCAATGAAAATTCATATTCTTTAAAATCTCTTTTTGTTCCTTAATTGGAAAGCTATATAAAACTTCATTTATTCCATTCAAAGACTTATAATTATATTTCTTTAAATGAATATCTTTTTCTAAAAGTAAGTAAGCATAAAATACATAATATTCAAAACACGCCCAAGTATTATATACTTTATCTTTATTATGTAACTCTAACCATTTGAAAAAATCTGGTAAATACTCACATTTATAAACTTGAAGCTCATTAAACCAAAAATTATATTTAAAATTTCCTGTATCTTCTCTTAATTTTTTATTATGATAAAGTCCCATAGCCCTAAAACATTTTCTCATAGTAAAATAGCCATTTGGAGATTTGTTTGAATTAAGCATAGTTTTATTATTCCAAATTTCCTCTGCCAAGCTATCAAAATCACAATTCCTTATAAATAAAGCCTCACAATCTGTTATTATAATATACTTATATTTATACATTAATGATTCTAACGCAAAAAACTTTTTAGCCCCAACTTTAGCTTCACATTTATTTATTTCATCAGTAGTAATAAGATATTCAAAATCATCATTTGGGAACTCTGATTTAATCATCTTTTCAAATTTATCCTTTTGTTCAATATTACTAAAAATAAAATAAAAATCATTCTTTATTTCATTTTCTATTTTACTTTTATATAAATTAAATGCTAACTCAAAATGATTTTTCATATCATATACCGGGCATATAAATGCAACATTACTCATATTTCAATAACTCCTCCATTTCTTTATTAATTGAACCCTTTAACAACAAAATATTGAATCCCAGCTCTTTTTGCTGCCTCTATTCCAGTCTTTGAGTCCTCAAATATAACACACTCGTCTTTATCATAACCATATTTATCAACAACCGTCAAATAACACTCTGGATTAGGTTTCGGATTACTAACATCATCTTGTGTAATAATTAAATCAAATAACTCAAAAATATTAAACTGTTTTAGTATATCGTAAGTATTTCTTTTAGAGGCTGTAGTTACTACTACTACCTTGCAAATTTCTTTTAATTGTTTTAACATTTCGACCAAATTTATATTCATTACCGCTTCACTTAAATAAGTGTTATATCTTTCTTTTTTCATATTATGTATATCTTCTAATATCATTTTATCAGTTGTAGTTATTTCTGGTAAAAAATCCATATAATAATTTCCATTACATTTCTCGCAATAATACTCATAATCTAAATTATATCCATATTTACTAACAGCATCTTTATATGCTAAATAATTAACTTTTTTCGTATCAAACAATGTTCCATCTAAATCGACCATTATCAATTTCATTTCAATCACTCACTATCAACAATTAATTTATTAATATTATCCTCTGTGGATACAATTTCTTTTATTTCAGAATAATTGCAATCCTTTATTACACTATTTATACAAACATTATACTTCTCAAAATACTCTAATATAGATTTTGAATCAATTTCTTTTAAAGATGTAAACAAATTAATTTTTGCACCTTGATTGTACAACTTGCTTAATTTCTTTAAAATCTTTTTATCAATACACATCTTATCATTACATAAAGCATCAAAATCTAAAAACAATGTTGATTTCTTCTTTTGGATTAAATTCCACATATTTAGTGTTGACCAATCTTCGTATTTCTCAACATCAACACAACGAAAAATTTTTGAATCATATCCTATCAAATATGAAATTATATGACTTAAATAAAGTTTCTCTATTGGATATTTAGAATTTACCAAATGTTCGTATATATTTATGTACTCACTACTACTAGAAAAGCCATAAACTCCTACAGATATTGTATTAGAACGAAATTGTTTTTCAACTATATCAAGCACTTGATTCTGTTCATTTAAGTTAATAAAACTTTTATATCTTAAATTATCTATCGAATTATTATATTGCGACAAATCTAACCCAGCTATAAAATTTCCTGATAATTTTTCTTTTATTTTTACATAAGTATGTGAATCTCTAACAACAAACTCACCATTCACATTAGCCTTCTTTAGAGCATAATAAACAGTCTCTGCTGGTCCATTTGTTGCATTATCCAAAACAACTACCTCTACATTATCTATCAAATCACTCAATATCTTAGTAACACCATACTTATCTTCCACATCTGCTAAAACAACATAAATTATTCTGTCATATTCTTCTGGATAAATCCCTTCTATGGATTTTATAGCTAACAGCTTACCATCAGGGTATTTATTCAAAAACAAAGGAATATCATTAATCTTTCTACTTCCTGCACAAGGCACTATTAAAGTTTTCATTCTTTTTCTCCCCATTTATAATATCTATAACATATTTAGCCTTACTTTCCAAAAAACGATATGTAAACTCATCTTTAGCATACGGAAAGATTCTAATTATCTTTAATAATAAAGCATAATAAACTTCTACATAAAGAAAATCGTCATCAGACTTAATTTCATCTATAAGAATATCTTTGAAAATAAGTAACCTTAATATTGTATTAATATTGACTTTTTCATCATTCCTATATGACCACAATAACTCAACATCTTGCAATAAAGTACTAATATCTAAAATCCAACAATCATAAAACGAATCCAAAAAATCTATAAGATATAATTGGTCATTCTTAATTATAATATTTTCTAGCGTTAAATCTCCGTGGCAAGTACTTTTCTCGAAATTGCTCCACGAATGTTCTTCTAACATACTTAATGCTTCATTTATAATCGAATTTTCCTTCCCCAATTTTTCCCTTAACTTCTCTATCTTATTTTTAAAAACAGCTTCATTTGTTTTTGAATCTGTACTTTTTTCAGTCTTTATATAATTTATTATTTTTATAACTAATTCTTTAATTCTAGTGATTTCAACATTTTCTATGTATTTAGATAATGTTACTCCTTGAATAAATTCCATATCAAAATAAAATAAATTATCTTCCGTAAAACCTGTCCTCAAAACACTTGGCGTCTTTATATACTCACTTTTAAACTCTTTTTGTTTTCTAGCTTGTGTTTCAAGCCTTTTGTTATAACTAACACTACTTGAAATTTTCCTCACAAACCTCTTATTATCATCAGTTTCACATAACAGTATTTTACACCCAGAATGACCACCCAAATCTATAATTTCCATTTTGCAACACTCCCTCTTACAATTTAAAATATTTTGATTTCTTCGCTTCTTCATACTCCTCTGGTGTACCAAATTCAATATGATAATCTAATAAATAATCTACTATCTTCAAATTGTGATTGCACATTATGTTATATATTCCACTCATAAAACACTCATCATAAGGGCAATTATCAATATACTCTGTTGCCATTTCAACAAATATTTTCTTATTTTTAAACACATAAGCACCACATATTGCACGAGAACTTACAACTTGCTTCTCAACAGTTCCTATAATTTCATTATCTCTATATTTTACATAGCTAAATTGTGGTAAATTTGATTCAAATGTTAACAATGCTCCATCTGCATCAAACTTATCATTATTAAAAGCATCATTTAATTGACTTGACTTAAACAAATGGTCACAATCATTAAAAATTATCGGTTTATCATCACTTATATCTGCTATTCCGTTTATACAAGTATGTACCGGACCCGGAAGTATATTATCTATTACTTTTATTTTTGCATTTGGAAAATAACTTGATATCACATCATTTATCTTGAAATTTTCTATATGTTCTCGCAAAACAACAAACGTTAAATCCTCCACACTAATATAATTTAATATTGATATTGTTGACCAATATAAAAACGGTTTATTGTTTATTTCAATTAATGGCTTAGGAAACATATATCCATTTTTTTTAAATCTTGAACCTGCTCCTCCCATTGGCATAACTAAATGTATCTTTTCCATAATTTACTCCTTATATCTTTGATAATTCTTCTATCATATATTTACATACCGAAATTGGAGACCATTTCTCTTCAAAAGCCTCTAATACTTCGTTTTTATCAACTTCTGGCAAATTTTCTATATCCTCTTTAAATTTCCTCCAGTCAACATCTTCATCTTTCAAATACGCCATTTGTACAGTCTCAAAAACTTCTTTTCCAAAAGGCTTGTACCATTTTAAATACAGCTTATCTGTAACAATAGCAGTCCCTGAAATAAAAGAATCTATAAATCTATTCGGGATACTTTTTCTATATCCTGAAACATTCATATTATACTTAAATTGAGCAACATAATTGCAAAAATCTTCTAGTGGAACAACGAGGTCCTCTCTTTTTCCTATTCTCTCTGTATCTGAATTACCTCTATGTATTATCCTTGCATCATACAAATCCTTTGGCTCTAAATTTTCAATCATATCTGCAACCTTAGCCCTTTTCTCATTTGGATGTTGTATCTTGTCTCCATAATATCCTAACAATTCACATTCCTCATCAACATCTAAATCTTTTTTGTCAACTTTTACTGGTATAGGACCTTTGGAATCTCCAAAATAGCACATTAAATTTTTATCTTTTTTCACTTTCCTACTATTTATATAATTATCCCAGCCCTTTTTTAACAATGAATAACTAATACCATCTGCCAATCTCCTTGTCCCTACCATAAGAGGTCTTATTTTATATTTATTTTCCTCAAAATTCTCGCACAATTTTCGTGCCTTCCCATTTTCATCTTTTTTATGGTCTGACCAAGGTATAATTACATCAGGGGCTAACTCAAATCCCTTCGTATCCAAGTCTTTTGGGCATTGCATCTTAAAATATATATCACATTCCTTCAAATCCTCTGAATCAAACAAAAATGGAGCATCAGCGCTATCTATTACAAATTTTCTTTTTATTCCATTATCTAAAACTATATATCCTTTCATACTATATAATCTGTCTAATTCTCCTTCTGTTTTATAGTATATTTTTCTTACTGCCTTTGACATTACTTTATTACTTACCTTAGAATTAATATTCAAGAAAATATTCTTACATCTGAATTTGACTTTTAATTCTTTATTTTTTTGCAATTCGTAAAATCCTAACAAAAAATACATAAAATAGCTCCATCTAGGTAATTGGGTTATTACTATTTCCATCATTATCTCCTCTTTATTTTACTCTGAATAATGTACATAAGTCTCTCTTTTAATTCTTGAAATTCTTTTGTCTTATGAAATACAATAATATTTAATGTATTTGGAATTATAATTGCTATAATAGCTTTTAATATAAAACTTAAAATTCCAACACCACTAACGAAACTTGCAATCCATAATGATAATGCTATTTCTACAATAAAAACTATAATATAAACCAAAAGTTTTCTTAAATATTCAAAAAGCGGTGATTTAAATTCATATTTAAAAATCATATATGGGTCCATCCATACATAAGAAGCTAATTGTGCTAAAGTAGTACCTATAAATATACCTATAATGCCAAATTTACTACACAATAAAATAGAAAACACAATGTTTACTATTGCTGCAATATATGGAGCCGTTTTTACTTTTGAGAATAATCCAAGTGTTGACCTATATACTAAACTTGTATGCCTTATCCCTTCTATAAAAAAGTTACTTGCTAAAACTATAAGTGAACTTATACCTAATAAATAATCATTTCCTATCCAAACACTTATAAAAGGATTTAGTAGAAGCACAAAAACTACTGCGACAAAAGAATATATAATAAAATTAACTAGTACAAGTTGAAAATATATACTTTTTTCTTTTTCTGTATTATTATAAGCATTTAGATTTCCAACACTAGCTGTCGCTCCATCTACAATATTTCTTATTATTCCTTTTATGGCTTCTATTATCAATGAGTAATTTGAATATATACCAACAGTATTAACATCTATCATTGAAGATATTATTATATTATCTGTAGATAACAACGCTGTATCCCCAACTTTATATACAATCAAAGCTTTAATATTAGAAAAAATACTCTTTTTTTCTTGAGGCGGTAATTTTTCGACTTTTTTATCTTTTATAAATGGAAACATCTTATTTGCCTTAATTGCTAACACTATATTCTCTACAAAAGTAGTAAATATTTCTGCCACTAAATATAAAATATAGTTCTTTAAAATCACTAATATTGCAATCTCTAAAACGCTTTTTACAAGATAACAAACACTATCAGCATTATTTATTACTCTTTGCTTTTGATAAGCTGTTATAATTGATTTTTTATATGCAAAAAAATATGATGACGCCGTATTAAATAAAAATAGTACATATATTAATATAATATTTTCTTTAATATTAGGAATATCTTTTATAATCATATCAAAAAACGGTATTATGCAAATTCCCGAAACTAAAATAATACAACCTACAGCTGTATAACTAACCTTATACAGTTTCAATAGACTTTTTACTTTTTCTTTATCATCATTAGCTATAGGCTTATACATACTAAATTCTATTGCTGTACCTATACCTAATTCTGTAAAAGATAAAACTGATAAGATATTCGAGAATAGCCCATTTAAGCCTAAATATTCTGAATTTAATGTTTGTATAAATATTGTTCTTACTACAAATGCCATTAATTTATTTATAATTTGAACTATAGCACCTGTTCTCATATTTTTCAGAGTATTACTTGTCCTGCTTTCCTCCACCTTATTATCCTACTCCTTTACCTAAACTTGTCTTTTACGCTTCCTCTTTAGTGCTTTTACTTTTTCTCTAATTTTTCTTCGTATTTTATATGGAGCACTAAGAACCCAAACTATTCTATGTGCATTTTTCTTTCCTATTTTTTTAGCTAATTTCCTTTTTAACCTATTGTAGTTTCCCATTTTTTTATCACACCAAGATGCTGTAAAATGATGTATGCTTACAGTATTTTCAGTTAAATTTATTTTCTCAGTTAATGTAGATTTTGGAGAAAATACATCTTCTGGATAAACTACAAAAGTATTAGTTTTTTGGTACTTTCTTTTGGAATCATCTAATCCATATTTTTTTAGAGTTTCTGTTTGATAATATGGACAAGGCACTAAATTCAAGGTACCATCATCATTTATAAAAGATAAATTCTCATATAAATCCAATATATCTTTTAATATTGGTGACTTCTTCTCTGCTCCATATCCTAATCCAAAAGCTACCCAATTTTTCATATATTCCTCTTGCTCTCCTTCTCTGCCTTCCCATCCACAAAATAACTTGTCATTTAAAAACTTATCTATTGGCTTAATTAACTCAACATCTGTATCTAAATAAATTCCACCATTTTCATATACAACGTCAATTCTTGCATAATCTGAAACAAATGCCCATTTTTTTTCATCATACGCATCACTCATATACTTATTTTTTCTAACATCATAATTATCTTCATTCCACTGTATTATTTCATAATCAGGGCAATACTTTTTCCAAGAATTTATACATTTTATTGCATCTTCTGGCAATGGATTTTTTCCAAACCAACAATAATGAATTATTTTAGGTATCACTTTTTTCTCCTTTACTTACTATTCTCAAAAATTGAATCATAATTATAATTCAAATAAAACTCCCTTTCTTGTTTTAGATATTCGTCTTTATTTTCCTTTGTAATCAAATATTCATCTTCCTTTATCCACTTTAATATTTGAGAATTAATATCTTCTGAATAATGTTCCTCATCTATATATTTATCTAAATTACATATTAATTCGGTATTATTAAAAAATGAATATAATTTTACATTATTGCACTCTAATAACATATCAATCAACATTTCTTCCGCTTCAAAGTACTTTAATGTTTCTCCTCTTTGTGATACATAATCCCACCATATTATATTATGTGGTGCTAAAAATAAATAAACTGTTATATTTTCATTCTTCTTTACAATATCAATTATATTTTGATTTATATTTTCCAAAACTCTATTTTTTTCATCTTCTGACAAGTTTGTATTTTCTACTTTATTTTCCTGTCTATTATATGTTCCTAATGCCTTTTCTTTAGAAAATACATATAGGTCATTCCAATTAGCATATTCATCAAAACCAGTCTGCTTTCCCATTATAGTATATAATATATCCTCACCAGCTCTTCTTAAAGCTTGTCCATTAAATATATATTTACAATCATTTAATAAATTATCGTCATATAAATACTTTAAATCTTGTATATCTTCCCCTTCATCTTCATCATCTTCGTTAGGTAATAAATTCGCATATTTTATTCCATATAAAATCTGCTTTATACTTGGATTATATTCTATAGCAAACTTAGTTTGGTCTGCAATTTCTTTAAGTCCAGCCCCTGCAATAGTGACTTTTATTGAATTACAATTAAATAAATTATCAAATTCAGAATTTTTAAAATTTTCATCAAGTGATGTTCCTATTATCATAGCATCATAGTTGAATCTTTTTATTATACCATTATTACTATATCGTTCATCATTCAACTTATAATTTAAAAAACTCAAGGGCTTATGATAATGAAAATATGGGTCAACTATTATTATTATCATTGATAAAATTAAAGTAAGTACTATAATAATACTAAAAAAAATCCCTATCCATTTTTTCCCACTCACCGTTTACATCTCCTCTCTAAAATTGAAAATATAAAAATTGAACTACTTTATTCATATTAATTAAACACACAAACATCAATACAGCTGCAAAAACAACTGTCTTTTTTGATATTTTGAATTTTTCCATAATTTGCTGTGAATTTGGTGCAAACCAACAAATTAACATTCCTATAACTAAATATAAGCCACATTTTTTATTTGCTATAATAAACATCTTAATATTTTCTAAAATCAAATTAATATTATTTCCTAAAGACTCAAAATTAACTAGTCCTTTATATACATTCATTGCATCTCCAAATGTATTTGAAACAAATAAAATTCTTGTCATTACTATTCCTAACATTGTCAATGTAAATGAAATTGCAAATGGAAAACTTTTCCCCTTTCTATTCATCCACGCCGCTGTACATACAAAAATTCCATTTATTATTCCCCATACCACAAAAGTCCAACCTGCTCCGTGCCAAAATCCTGATACAAAAAATGTTACCATTGTTGCAACATAGTAATTTCTCCATTTATCTCCTTTTTTGTAAACACTTCTAAATATATATGTACTTAAAAACCTAGAAAGTGTTATATGCCATCTTTTCCAATAATCTTGGAAATTTCTAGCTTTATATGGAGAATTAAAGTTATGTGGTATTATTATATTAAACATCAAGCCCAAACCTATTGCCATATCTGCATATCCCGATAAATCAAAATAATATGAAATTGTATATTCTATCGAGTGGAACCAACTTGGCAATAAACTTAAATTTATAAGCGAACCTTCAAAAAACTCTTGTGCATCACTAGTCAAAGGGTCCGCTAATAATACTTTTTTCGCTACACCTATTGAAAATAAAAATATTCCTCTTGCAACATTGTTCCAATTTAATATTTGATTTTCTTTTTTCTCAAATTGTGTAACCATCTCTTTATGGTGTACTATAGGTCCTACAATTAATTGAGGGAAAAACGTTATAAACAATAAGTAATCTAAAATATCGTACTCCGAAGTTTCTCCCCTATATGAATCGACCAAATATGCAATTAATTGAAAAGTAAAGAATGATATTCCTATTGGTAAAATAATTTCAGGTAATAATATGTCATCTTTTGCAAAATAATTATAATTGTCTACAAAGAAATTAGCATATTTATAATATCCTAGTAATGCTATATTCCCAATTAACCCTATAGCAAATAATAGTTTTCTTTGAACTTTATCTTTTTCAGACAATTTTGTAATTGAACTACCTATTATATAATTTCCTATTACACTTCCTACAAAAAACCAAAAGAAGTCAGGGCTTCCTAAATAATAAAATATCAAAGATGCTACAATTAACCATATTTTTGATAGTGTAAAAAATTTTAATTTATTTAATATATGATATCCTACAAATACTATTGGTAAAAATATTAAGATAAACTTGTATGTTGAAAAAATCACGTTAATTCTCCCTTCTGACTATTTTTTACAATAAATCCTATTGCTAAAGCAAAGTACATTATATATTGGGCATCTAATTTTAAAGCTGCATTTTTCCATATTGATAAAATACAACAAAGAATCATTGCAATACTTGTACATACAAAATATTTTTGTTCAACTGTTACATCTTTTAAATATTTCATTAAATCTTTTAGCATAAACAAAAATATACATAAAAAACTAATAAATCCAATATATCCTGTTTCTAAAAAAATCCATTGATGTGCAAACCATCTGTAATTCCAGTCCCCATATTGTTTATAAAATGAACTTTGGAAAATTTTCAATGAAGATGTTTCACCATTTCCAAATCCTATTCCTATTAATTCTTTTTTCGTATTATTATTTAATAACTCTTTTGAAATAACTTTAAACGCTCCTATCCTTGGTATCCTATATCCCTCTTCGTGAGTTGAAGTTGCATAACTCATCAAACTATCAGTATCTACTAAAACCTCATACATTACAGGATAATAATATTTCATAAGGATTAAACCAAAAGTCAATCCTACTACTCCTATCATAACTGCTAATAATTTTCTAACTGAAAATTTTGTAAGTAATATAGTTGCGCAAAATATAACAACAAATAGTACATAAGTAAATTTTACTTCTGCAATTGCCGCAATTATAAAACTAGAAAGAATTACAAATAATAATTTTGTTAATTTTTCCTTTTTAGCTAAATACGCATTCAAATAATAAGCACTTATTAATGCATTAAATACTTCCACCCCTGCACTACTACTATAACCAAACATTCCCCTTACTTGGTCCATTTCGTGATGTAATATAAAAAACTGGTATAAACTTAAAACCAAATTTAATATTTGAAATTTGAAAAGTATATTAAATATTTTAGGTAAATCTTCTTTTTTTAAAAATATAATACAAGCCAAAAAATATATTATTCCTCTGAAAGTATTTCGCAGAGCCCAGACGACCAGCCTTGTTGGTACAAAATTAATTACTGCACTACAAATACATATTAATAAGAAAATTACAATGCCATAACATACTAATTTATTATTTTCTATAACTTTAGATAATTTTTTTGGCATAAATACAACTAATAACATTAAAATTGCTATATCATTAAAATATCTTATAAATTCTGGTAAGTGCAATTCTGCTATCAATGTTTCCATAATTAATGTAAAATATAATATAAAGAAAACTAATTTTCTTCCATCTATTGTTAATATCTTATTTAACATTTCTCTCTCCATCCTTTGTTATTTCTTCTTTACCTTATTAATGAATTATCTTTTTCATTACTTCATATAATGAAAACATATTTTACTGCTTCTTTATATTTTTATCATTGCATATATTATTTTTGACTGTTTATGTTTTATTAAAAAATTAAAAAGCTTCTGTCTAAAATTACTACCTTTAACTTTTTTTATAGCCTGCTTAACTCGGCTATCATTACATACTTTATCTATATTTTCTATCGCTACTTTTTTCGAGTTAAGTTTTTCAAACTTTATGCAAAATCTAACATTCATAATAAATAATTTATCAATTCCCTCTTTTATTTTGCTTTTATTTTGAAAACCTTCCGATTTTTCGTTTAATTTATTATGTAATTGTTTTGTTTTCTCAAATCTATCCTTTCTATAAGTTTTAGTAAGAGATATTTCATTAAAACAATAATAATAATATGTATCATTAACAAAAGTAGCTCTTTTACTATGTTTTAAAAAATCGAAATCGAATAATATATCTTCTGAAACATATTCTCTTTCAGATAAAAATTGTATGTTATTATCTTTTATTATATTAGCTTTAAATATAGCCCTCCATACACTCATACCTATACAATGTTTTTCTACATCTACATCCATAATATTTAATAAAACTTTTTCTACATCAATGACTTTTTCTTTTAATGAAATTTTTATCCCTAAATTTATATCATTTCCTTTAGATGTAGCTTTAAATTCTTTATTTCCTGCATAACATACATCTGCCAACGATTTTTTGGCTTGATTATATAGTTTTTCATAATAATCTAAATCAATATAATCATCTGAATCAACAAAACCTATATACTCCCCTGTTGCTATAGTCATTCCAGAATTTCTTGCATAACCTAGTCCTTCATTTTTCTCCTTATGAATTACTTTAATTCTTCTATCCTTCTTTGAATATTCATCACACATTCTCGGGCTATTATCTGGAGATTTATCATCTACTAATATTATTTCTATATCTTTCAACGTCTGATTTACTAAGCTTTTTATACATCTATCTAAATATTTTTCTGTATTATATACAGGTACTATAACACTTACTTTTATCATTTTTCTCCTCTTCAAAAAACAATCTTATACTATTGTCCATAATACGCATTCTGTCCGTGTTTTCTTAAATAATGTTTATCTAATAAATTGTCAGAAATCTTTATTTTATTATCAGATATTTTCTCTGTATAATATGCCATTTGAGCAATTCTTTCTAAAACTACTGCATAATAAACTGCTTCATCTACATCTTTTCCCCAAGTAAATGGTCCGTGCTCTCTACATAAAACTGCCGGCATTTTCTCCGCATCTAGCTCTTTAAATAACTCTGCAATAACCCTACCTGTATTTTTTTCATAATCATTTTCAATTTCTTCTTTATTTAAAGCTCTTGTACACGGAATATCTCCATAAAAATAATCTGCGTGAGTTGTTCCATAAACTGGTATATCTCTTCCTGCTTGTGCCCATTCTGTAGCCCAAGTAGAATGTGTATGAACAATTCCTCCTATATTTTCAAAAGCCTTATATAATTCTATATGAGTCGGTGTATCTGAAGACGGTTTTAGTTTTCCCTCAACCACATTTCCTTCTAAATCCACAACAACCATATCTTCAGCTTTCATTTTTTCATATTCTACTCCACTAGGCTTTATAACTATTAAATTTCTTTCTTTATTTATTGCACTTACATTGCCCCAAGTATATATTACCAAATTCTGTTTCACTAGTTCCAAATTAGCTTTTAATACTTGTTCCTTTAAATTCTCTAACATTTTTTCACCTTCTATACCATTATTTTTAAAGTCTGTTCTATACCTTCTTCAAATGTATAACAAGGCTTCCACCCTAATTTTTCTAATTTGCTTTCATCTAAAACTGATTTTGTTACAGGATTATATCCTTTTTCCTCTAATTTAGTAGGGAGCTCATATTCTACTTTTAAATTGCTTTTTCTTGCAATCATTTCTGCCATTTGTCTAATAGATATAATACTTTGTTTGTTAGCAATATTATAAGCATTTCCCTCTTTCCCTTTTGTTAAAATCATTAATATTGCTGTAACACAATCCAAAACATAACAATATGAACGTATTTGTTTTCCTTCACTTTTCATAACTATATTTTCACCATTTAAAGTATTTCTTATAAACTGTGCAATTACTCTACTGTCGCTATTTGTTTGTGTTGGTCCATAAATATGACACGGTCTTGCCACAACAGTTTGAATGCCATATTGTGAACTATATGAAGCACATAATGTTTCTGAAGCTAATTTGCTTATTGGATAGCAACTTCTAGGATTCATTGAATTAATTTTTCCACTATAATTTTCTTCAAACATCTCTATTTCTTCTGTTCCTTGCCCATATACTTCTCCTGAAGAAATATATTCAACTTTTTTACAGTTATGGGTACTTGCAAATTTTAAAATATTATTTATACCTAAAAAATTTCCTAGCATCGTATCAACTGGATTATTTGAAAATAATTGTGGATGACTATTACTTGCTGTATGTATTATATAGTCCACATCTTCATCAAATTTTATTTTTTCTATAACATCTTGCCCTATTATTTTCACATTTTTATATTCTTTTAATCTCTGTAAAACTTTGTTTTCATTTCTTACCATTGCAATTATTTTCATATTATAATTTTCATATATATTTAGATAATTCAAAACATCTATAATTGCAGAACCAATTAATCCATTTGCTCCAGTAATTAAAATTTTTTGATTTTTTAATTCCATAAATTCATTTTCTTTTAACACTTCTTTTATATTTTCTTCATATACATTTACATTTTTAATCATTATTTCATCCAATCTGCTTTTTTTGTTGTTAATAAAGCTTTAAATATTTCTATATCTTCTGGCGTTGTTAATTTCAAATTCTTTTCTGAACCAGTAGAAAAATATACTTTTCTTCCCAATTCTATATATAATGTACAACTTGCAACAGAATTTGTAATTCCTTTTTCTTC
>CANQRS010000034.1 GCA_947626295.1 uncultured Clostridia bacterium | reverse complement strand
TACAATAACAGTACAACAGTAAATGCTTATGGGGTGTATGACTTAAATGGAGGAGGGGGTGATTATGTAGCAGCCTTTGTAAGAGGCGCAAAGAAATTGGATGAGCCATATTATACCTACGCATATAACTTTTGTCGCCTAAGTACGTCGAATAAGTATGTAAACATATACCAGCAGGGTTCTGAAGACACTCAGTCAAGCAATTACGCTGTTACAGCAAACAGAAAAGGAGATGCACTTTATGAGACTTCGAGCACGTACAAAGACCAGACTGGTTCGTGGGAGTCAGCGTGGGCATATTACCCAGCAAAAGAATATCTATGTTTTAGTCGAGGAGGCTCTTATGCCTCGAGCAATTCAGGTCTGTTCTACTTTTATAGTGACAGCACAGGGTATAGCGGCGGTATAGATGACTGTCATTTTGCATTCGCATTTTAGTACTTTTTTGAGGATGTTTAAAAGTTGAAATTATGTAAATATGTAGGAAGATGTAATAATAACATCTTTTCCTACATATTTTTTTAGAAAAAATAGAAAAAAGCCCACAATGTTTTTGTCAAGCTCCAAAAAAGCTCTAGGTATTTTAATAGTAAATAATTGACATTTAAAAAAATTAATATATAATATAATAAAAAATCTAGTGGAGAAGATAATGAAGAAGAAATGGGAATATTATGAAATAAATAAAGCGGAAGTTGAAAATATAGAAAAAGAGTATAGTGTAAGTGAAATATTGGCGACTATATTGGCAAATAGAGGAATTGGAGTAGAAAAGATAAAAACATTTTTATCACCGACAAGATATGATTTCTATAATCCTTTTGATATGCCTGATATGGAAAAAGCAGTAGATAGAATATTAAAGGCAATAGAAAATAAAGAGAAAATTATAATTTTTGGAGATTATGATGTAGATGGAATAACAAGTATTACGGTTTTAAAGAGCTATTTAAAGGATAGAGGGGTAGAAGCATCACAGTATATTCCAAATAGATTATATGAAGGTTATGGACTAAATAAGAAGGCGATTGAAAAAATAGGTAAAGAAAAATACGATTTAATGATAACTGTGGATTGTGGAATTACAGCAATAGAAGAGATAGAATATGCTAAAACATTTGGAATATCTACGATAGTTACAGACCATCACGAGCCAGAAGAAGAATTGCCAAATGCGATAGCAGTGGTAGATTGTAAGAGAAGAGATAATAAATATCCTTTTAGAGAGTTAGCAGGAGTTGGAGTAGTATTTAAGTTGTGTCAAGCATTAAGCGAAAAAATGGGATTAGATGAGAAAGAACACTTGAAATATTTGGATATAGTTGCACTTGGCACTATATCTGATATTGTACCAGTTGTGGATGAAAATAGAGTTATTACTAAATTGGGGATGATGTTGGTACAGTGTACGAAAAATTATGGATTAAAAGCATTATTAAATTCAACAGGTTATAGTACGATAAATTCAACAGCAATTTCTTTTGGTGTGGCACCTAGAATTAATGCGTGTGGAAGAATGGGATTTGCAGAAGAGGCTTTAAATTTATTATTAGCTGATAATATGGAATATGCTAACAAAAAGGTTAATGATATAATAAAATATAATAATGATAGACAAGAATATGAAAAAGGTATATATAAAGAGGCTATAAATCAAATAGAAAATGAGGGCTTAGCAAATTCAAATAGTATAGTTTTAAGTGGAGAAGGGTGGCATCACGGAGTAATAGGAATAGTAGCTTCTAAGATAACAGAATTATATTATAAACCGTGTATATTGGTGTGCTTTGAAGGAGAAAGTGATATAGGAAAAGGTTCTGGTAGAAGTATAGCTGGATTTGATTTACATAATACTTTAATGCAGTGCAAGAGTGAGCTTGTTGGATTTGGTGGTCATAGTATGGCTATTGGATTAAGTGTTAAAAGGGAAAATATGCAAAAGTTAAAGGATAAATTTGAGGCGATAGCAGAAAAATCTGCTATAAAAGAATTGTGTCCAGTAATAAAGATAGATATGAACTTAAATATAGATAATATAACAAAGGAAATGGTAGAAGAATTATCATATCTTGAACCATTAGGAGAAGCTAATAAAATGCCTATTTTTGCGTTTAAGAATTTAAAAATTGATTCTATAAGAGCATTAACAGAAGGTAAACATTTGAAACTTACTTTAAAAAGTAATAAAAATACTTATGTTAATGTTATAGGATTTAATTTGGGATATTTGTCAGATGAATATGTAATAGGCGATAAAGTAGATATAGTAGGGAGTCTACAGATTAATAGTTTCAACGGTGTTGAATCTATTCAAATTAAACTTGAAGATATTATGAAAAGTGTATAATACAATGGAGGGGTAAGTATGGATGACAAAAACAAAGAGATAACAATACAAGATGTAATAGCAAAGAAAAAGTCGGTATCGAAAAAGGTTGATAGTAAACTTATAATGAAAGCATATAATTTTGCTTTGAAAAATCACGGTGACCAAAAAAGAAATTCTGGGGAACCATATATAATTCATCCATTACAAGTAGCGTATATACTATCTGGAATGGGACTTGATGAACAAACTTTAGCAGCAGCTCTTTTGCACGATGTTGTTGAAGACACGGAAGTGACAAATGAGGATTTAATAAATGAATTTGGTGAAGAAGTAGCAGAAATGGTGGCAGGAGTAACAAAACTTAGTACATTGCAATTTGCAACAGTGGAGGAAAAGCAAGTAGAAAATTATAGAAGAATGTTTTTAGCGATGGGAAAAGATATAAGGGTAATATTAATAAAACTTGCAGATAGACTTCATAATATGAGAACATTAAAATATATAAGCAGAGAAAGACAAATTGCTAATGCCAAAGAAACTATGGAGTTATATTCTCCACTTGCAAATAGGTTAGGATTATATAATATAAAGGCAGAGTTAGATGATTGGGCTTTTAAATATTTATATCCAGAAGAGTATAGAGAGATTGTTGAGGGAATTAACAAGAAAAAGGAAGAAAGACTAAAATTTATTGAAAAGATTATGGAGGATATCCGTAAGGAATTGAAAAAACATAGAATAGATGCAGAGATTACTGGTAGAGCAAAGCATTTTTACAGTATTTATAAAAAAATGAAAAGAGATAATTCGAGTTTAGAGCAAATATATGATTTGTTTGCTATGAGGATTATTGTAAATTCTGTAAAGGATTGTTATGCTGCATTGGGTGTAGTTCACGAAATGTATAATCCGATGCCTGGAAGGTTTAAAGATTATATAGCTGTTCCAAAGCCAAATATGTATCAATCTATACATACAACATTATTGGGAGAAAAGGGGACTCCATTTGAAGTTCAGATTCGTACTTGGGATATGCACAAGGTCGCAGAATATGGTATTGCAGCACATTGGGCATATAAAGAGGCAAACTTTTTGGGTAGAGGCAAACAAAATGTAAAAGTTAAACAAGATGAGTTGGCTTGGCTAAGGGAGACAATAGAATGGCAGCAAGAAATGCAAAATCCTCAGGAGTTTTTAGAGACTTTAAAAACAGAGTTGTTTGAAGACGAAGTGTATGTTTTTACTCCAAAAGGAGAGATAAAGGCATTGCCAAAGGGTGCTACGCCAATAGATTTTGCATATTCTATACACGAACAAATAGGTCATAAAATGACAGGGTGTAAAATAAATAGTAAGATGATGCCAATAATTACTCCTTTAAATACAGGAGATATTGTAGAGATTATCACATCAGAAAATTCAAAAGGTCCAAGTATGGATTGGCTAAAATTTGTAAAGAGTTCGCAAGCAAGAAATAGGATACACGGATGGTTCAAAAAAGAAAAGAAAGAAGAGAATATTGAAAAGGGCAAAGATTTAATAGAAAAAGAAGTAAAAAGAATAAGTATAGCTTATTCTGAATTATTTAAGCCAGAATATATAAAGCCTATGCTTGAAAGATATAAATATGAGAATTTGGACCAAATGTATGTAGCAGTAGGAATAGGTTCAAATACTGCAACAAAGGTTGTTGCTAGAATGCTTATTGAATATAGGAAAGAGCATAAGGAAATTGAAAATATAGAAGAAGAAATTGAAAAGTTAACAAAGGCAAAACAAGAGAGAAAGCAAAAACCTTCAACAAACGGAATTATCGTAAAAGGAATAGATAATTGTTTAATAAAATTATCAAGATGTTGTAATCCACTTCCAGGTGATGAAATTATAGGATATATTACAAAGGGAAGAGGTGTTTCTGTACATAGGAAAGATTGCGTAAATGTTGAGGAATTGCTTAAAGAAGAAAATAGGATTATTGATGTTGAATGGGCAGAGGAGGAAAAGGTTTCTTATAAAGTAGAAATACAAGTTTCAGCAAATGATAGAAATAATTTGCTTGCTGATATTATAGCTCAACTTAGTACAATAAAGGCTAAATTGGTGGCAGTAAATGCAAGGACAAGTAAAGATAGAATTGCAATTATTGATATTACACTTGAAACACAGAGTTTGGAAGATTTGAATTATGTAATAAAGGTGTTAAGAAAAGTAGATAGTGTATATGAAGTAAAAAGAAAAAAAGTATAAAATTTCCAGAAATAGAAAGGATAAAATATGATTTTAAAAAAATTGAAAATATCTACGTGGGTAGGAGAACCTACAAATTGCTATATAGTATTAGACGAAAAAACTAAAGAGATAATGGTAGTAGACCCAGCTGGAGATGTAGATAAAATTGTAGAGATAGTTAATATTTTACAGGGTAAGATAAAATATATATATTTAACTCATTGTCACGGAGACCATATAAGTGGTGTGCCTGAGTTGAAAAATAGATTAGGTGGTAAAATAATTATTCATAGATATGATGCAGAAGGGCTAAATAATAGGGAGATAAATTTGACACAAATTATTGATATGCCAATACTTGAATTGGAGCCAGATTCGAGAGTAGATGATAAAGATTTGTTACATTTGGGAGAATTGGAGTTTAGAGTTATACATACGCCAGGCCATACTCGTGGCTCTTCATCTTTATATTGTGATACAGAAAGATTACTATTTTCGGGAGATACATTGTTTAGAGGAACTTGGGGAAGAACTGATTTACCAACTTCTGATTTTTCAGACATTATCGAGTCGATTACTGAGAAATTAATGATTTTACCAGATGATACTATTGTGTATCCAGGTCACGGTAAACCTACTATGATTGGTGAGGAAAAGCCAATTTATTTAGAATTAAGACCTAGAGAAGACTAAATTTTTATTGCAAAAAAAAAACATTAATGATATAATCGTTTTAAACTAAAAAGTGATTAAACGAGGGGGAAAAATTGTGGGAAAGATAGTATTATTAGATGAATTAACGATAAATCAAATAGCTGCAGGAGAAGTTATTGAAAGACCTGCATCAGTAATAAAAGAAATGGTAGAAAATTCAATAGATGCAGGTGCGACTAATATAACAGTAGAAATAAAAAATGGTGGAATATCGTATATAAGAATATCAGATAATGGAAAAGGAATTGCAAGAGATGATGTTGAAATGGCTTTTGAAAGGCACGCAACAAGTAAGATACGTTCAGCTGTAGATTTACAAGAAGTAAAATCTATGGGGTTTAGAGGAGAAGCATTAGCAAGTATTGCGGCAATAGCAAATGTTGAGTTGATTTCAAAAACGGAAGAAGAACAGATAGGAACAAAAATTGTTGTGGAAGGCGGAAATATATTAAATATAGAAGAGACAGGGTGTAGTAAAGGAACTATAATAACTGTTAGAAATTTATTTTTTAATACGCCAGTTAGATATAAGTTTTTAAAAAGAGATTTCACAGAAACAGGATATATAGAAGATGTACTTACAAGAATTGCTTTAGTTCACCCAGAAATAGCTATAAAGTTAATAAATTCAGGAAAAACAGTTATTCAGACAAATGGTAGTGGAGAGATAAAGTCTGTAATATATAGTTTATATGGAAAAGATATAGCAGAAGAGATTTTGAATGTTTCTTACGAATATGAGTATATAAAAGTTAATGGTGTTATAGGAAAGCCAGCTATAGCAAGGTCAAATAGGTCAAATCAATTATTTTTTGTAAATAGTAGATATATAAAAGATAAAACTTTAACGGCAGCTGCAGAACAGGCCTTTAAAGGGTTATTACCAATAGGTAAATTTGGATTTATAATATTAAATTTAGAAATGCCACAGAGTAAAGTTGATGTTAATGTACATCCTGCTAAATTGGAGGTTAGATTTGCAGAAGAGCAAGTTATATTTAAAGCTGTTTACAATGCTATAAAAAATACATTGTTATCATCAGATTTAGTATCAGATAGAGAGAAAAGCAAAGAGGTAAAGGAAGCATCAAAAAATGCTTTTAAAATCGAGAATAAAGAAGTAGATATGAAGCCAATAAATAATAATAAAGGTGGATTATTTGTAAAAGATGAACCTGTTAAAGAACAGAAAACTATGGAAGGTATTGATGTTTTAGAAAAGCTGAAAATAGTTCAAGAGGAGTTAAAAAAGCAGGCTACTATGAACCCAGGGATTGAACTTACAGAAGAGTATAAGCAAATGGAACAAAAATACAAAGATGTTAGTAGTATTATAGAACATAGTAATATTGGGCATTTGTCAGAAAAAAAAGAAAGTTCTAATGATGAAAAAGAAGGCGAGGAGCAATATAAACAAGAAATTGAAGAAAAGGTTGTTGATTTTTCATCAGCAAATAGTGTAAAAGAAGAAGAACAGGAACAAGAGGAAAAGATAGTTGATTCAAGTGAGGAATTGGGCAAAATAAAGGAAATAAACGAAGAAAAAGAGCCAGAAAGCAAAATAATAGATTTTAATGAAAAAGTAGAAGCTTTAAATGAAACACAAGTAAGTGAAACAGAAAATAATGAAATAGGAGACACAAGCAAAGTAGAAAGTTTAGATAATGAAGAAAATGAGAAGATAGAAGAAGATAAAACTGAAATTAAAGAAGATATTCAAGATGTAGTAAATAAAAAAATAGGTTCTTTTGAGGAAATGTATAGACAATTATTTGGAAAAGAGCCTTATGAGGGTAGAAGACCAACAGAAACTGTAAAAAATGCGCAAAATGCAAATCAAGAAGATGATGATTGGAGTTCAAATGTATCAGTATTTGAGGATATGGAAGAATATAATAAACCAACATATAAATTTGTTGGGATAGCATTTAAAACATATATAATACTTGAAATGAATAATGAATTGTACATAATGGACCAGCACGCTGCTCACGAAAGAATTTTATATGAGAGAGTAAAAGCTAATTTTTATAGTGACGATACAAAAGATTGTCAGTTGTTACTACTACCAGATATAATAACATTAACACCAAAAGAGATGAATATAGCAAAAGATAATTTTGATTTATTTGAGCAAGCTGGATTTATGGTAGAGGAATTTGGAGAAAATACAATAAAATTATCTGGTGTACCAGAGATGTGTGTGGATTTAGAAACAAAAGAATTATTTATAGAAACATTGGATGAAATTAATACAGTAGCAAGAACAGCTAAACAAGAAAAGGAAGAAAAGTTTATTGCTACAGTAGCTTGTAAAGCTGCGGTAAAGGCTAATATGGCATTAACAGAAGAAGAGGTAAATAGTTTAATGGAGGAATTATTGAAACTTCCTAATCCATTTTCTTGTCCACACGGAAGACCAACAGTAATAAAAATGTCTAAATATGATATAGAAAAGAAATTTGCTAGAAAATAGGGAAAGGAAATGGAATTATGTCAATAGTTTATTTTATAATATTTTTATTATTTTTTGCGTATATATCTTGGACTTGGATAAGCACAAGAACTTTTGTAGAAATGCCTACAAGAATATCTTTTATGCTTATAGGAACATTGTTTGTAATATTTATAACATTTATATTATTTACATTTTCAAGTATAGGGGTAGATTATCCTAGACAAGAAATGTTAGGACAAGTAAGGAAAATGATTTTATTGGTATTTGTACCAATAAATGGATTTATAATATTACCACAAGTTATAAATTTAATATCAAGTATTAAAGAAGGCGCATTATCTAAAGATGAAACAGAAAGAAAATTAAGAATAATATCAATAATTTTTATAGTATTAGTAATTTTTGAATGTATATATTTTAAAAATATTCAATCAGGAATTATAAATTATATAAATACTAAGTAGTAAAGGATAATGGTGATAATTTTGAAGCCTAAAGTAATTGTAATTGTTGGACCTACAGCATCAGGAAAAACGGCTTTATCTATAGAGTTGGCTAAGAAAATAAATGGAGAAATAGTATCTTGTGATTCTATGCAGATATATAAAGATATGGATATAGGTTCTGCTAAGCCTAGTATTGAAGAAATGCAGGGAATAAAACATTATATGATAGATATAGTAAGTCCAGATGAAAGATTTAGTGTAGCTGAATATAAAAAGCAAGCAGAGATGGCAATAGAAGAAATTTTGCAAAAGCAGAAGGTTCCTATTGTTATTGGTGGTACAGGTCTTTATGCAGATAGTTTAATATATGGCATTGAATATAAAGAAGTGGAGTTTGATGCCGAATATAGGAACGAATTAGAGAATATAGCAAAGGAGCCTAATGGGTTAGAAGGATTATATAATAAAGCAAAAAAGCTTGATAGTGTTGCTATGGAAAAGATAAGCCCAAATGATAAGAAAAGAATATTAAGGGTTTTGGAAATATATCATTCAACAGGGAAGACAAAGACAGAGATGGAAGCGGAGTCTAGGAAGAATGGTGTAAAATACGATTATAGAGTTTTTGCAATAGATATGGATAGAGAAGTATTATATGAAAGAATAAATAAAAGAGTAGATTTAATGCTTGAAATGGGACTAGTTGAAGAAGTGGAAAATTTGTTAAAAAAGTATAAGGAATTTCCAACAGCGATGCAAGGCTTAGGATATAAAGAGGTTGTGCAGTATTTGAATGGAGAGTTAACAAAAGAAGAGATGATAGAAAAGATAAAACAGGAAACGAGAAGATATGCTAAAAGACAGTTGACGTGGTTCAGAAAAAATAAACAAACTATTTGGCTTGATGGTTTGAGTGATATGCAAAATAATGTAAGTATTATTTTGGGGGGAATAAATTGAGTAAAATTATAGACTTAAAAAAGGAAAAAGATAAATTAGAAAAAAAGAGTATATTCATAAAATTGATATTTTTTGTAATGATAATATATGTAATTTATGCAATATATTTGATTGTAAGAGTTCCCAATGATACAATAATAGTTAATAATGGAACATTAACAGAAGAAGAGGTAACAACAGGTTATATAATTAGAGATGAAACTGTAGTTCAAGGAAAAAATTATAAGAATGGTCTTTATCAAATTGTTACAGAAGGAGAGAAGGTTGCTAAAAATCAAACGATATTTAGATATTATGGAAAAAATGAAAATAATTTGCAGCAAAAAATAGATGAAATAGATTTGAAGATTCAAGATGCAATGGAAAAAGAGAAAAATACAATATTTCCAACAGATATAAAGAATTTGGAAAATCAGATAGATGAGAAATTGCAAAGTTTAAAAAAGCCATTAGATATTCAGACAATTAGTGAATATAAAAAAGAAATATCAGATATAATATTAAAGAAGGCTACTATTGTAGGAGAAAATAGTAAAAGCGGGTCATATATAAAAAAATTGATAGACAAAAGACAAAAGTATGAGGACGAGCTTACAGATGGTGTGGAATATGTAAATGCTCCAATTAGTGGAATTGTATCATATAGAGTAGATGGATTTGAAAATATTTTAAATGTAAATGGGTTAAAGGATTTAACGGCAAAGGATTTGGAACAATTGGATTTAAAGACTGGAAAATTAGTTTCTACAAATAATGAGTCAGCTAAGGTTATAGATAATTTTGGGTGCTATATTGCGGTAGTTTTAGATTCAGATGTAGCAAGAGAAGCAGAAGAAGGAATGAATGTAAAAATTACTTTATCTAGTGGAAATGAAATAAATGCAATAGTAAATCAAAAAAAAGAGCAAGAAGATGGAAAAATGTTGATTGTATTTAAAACATCAGCATTAACGGAAGAATTATTATCATATAGAAAAATAACATTTAATATTACTTGGTGGAGCTATTCTGGAATTAAAGTTCCAAATAGTGCAATAATAACTGGCGAAAATGATTTAAAATATGTTGAGAAGAAAACTACAAAGGGTACGGACAAAATTTTAGTAAAAGTGTTGAAAAAAAATGAAAAATATTCTATAATAGGGAAGTATAGTTTAGAAGATTTAAAGGTATTAGGAATAGATGGCTCTAAATACAAAGGAATAAGTGTTTATGATACAATATTCTTATCACCAAAAGTAGAATGAAATATTACAGTTATGTTACAATAATATTATTTTTTGATTACATTTAGAAAAAGTATTGACAAAAAATACAAAATGTTAGATACTAAAAATACGTTTAGAAGAAATTAGGAGGTTAATTATGTCTAATGCGATAATGAACAAAGTATGGAATTTATTAGGAATGGAACGTTCTGAAGAAGAAAGTTACGACGATGAGGAAAATATATATGATTACAATAATTATGATGATTCCGAAGAAGAGAATGTCGTAGAAGAAAAAAAAGGATTTATAAAAAAGAATAAAGTAGTAGCAATGCCACAACAACAGGCAGTTAAAATGGTAATATCACAGCCAACAAACTTTGAACAATCAGAGGAGATTTGTGGTTTTTTAAAGGAGAAAAAATCAGTAATAGTTAACTTAGAGTATGTAAATAAAGATGTCGCAAGAAGAATAATTGACTTCATTAGTGGAGGAGTATATTGTTTAGATGCACACATTCAAAAAGTATCAAATTCCATATTTTTAATAGCTCCAATAAATTATGAAATTACTAATGAGATGGCAAGAGAAGAAATGAAGAATAAATTATCTGTATCGTGGTTAAATAAGAATAATATAGACTAAAATAAGTAAGGAGGCTTTTATGTATGCTAACATCATTAGATATTGAAAATAAAAGGTTTTCTAAGCAGATGATGAATGGATATAGTGTAGAAGAAGTAGACGAATTTTTAGATGAGATAGGCGTAGACTTTGCTAGAAAACAAAAAGAAGTTACTGAATTAAATAAAAAAATAGAAGAATTAGAAGCATCAATGCAAAAATATAAGACACTTGAAAATACACTACAAAATGCTTTAATAATGGCACAATCTACAGCAGAGGAAGTAAAAAGAGTAGCAAAGCAACAAGCAGACCAGATGATAAGTGAAGCAAAAGCTGCTGCACAAAAAGAAACTGATGCGTTAGAACAAAAGGTTTCATATAAAAGAAAAGAAATGGAAGATTTACAAAAACAGTTTGATATATATAAAGTAAAAATGGAATCATTATTGATATCACAATTAGAGTTGTTAAAAGAAGTAAATAAAAATGAAGATTAATAAACAAAAGACTATTCCCTAAGTTGTAGAGAATAGTTTTTTTATTGCAAAAGTTTTACAAAAACCTGAAATTTGTTACAAAATTATTAAATGTATGTTACATTTTCGTTATTTCTATTGACAAACGGCGAAAAAGATATAAAATATAGGTAAAACTAGAAGAGGAAGGCAAATTGATGAGGATTATAAGTGGAAAAGCAAGAGGAACAAAACTTTATACATTAGAAGGATTAGAAACAAGACCAACATTAGATAGGGTAAAAGAATCAATGTTTAATATAATAAGTCAACAGATTGTAGGAACAACCGTACTTGACCTATTTGCTGGTAGTGGAGCTATAGGGCTAGAATTTGCAAGTAGAGGAGCTAAAAAAGTAATTTTGTGTGATAACTCTAAAAAGGCAGTAGATATTATAAATAAAAACATTGAAAAAACACATTTAAATAATATTGTAGAATTACATAATGAAGATTTTAGAGAAGTATTAAAAAAGGTAAATAATGAAAAAATAGATATAATATATATAGACCCTCCTTATAAAACAGATTATATAAAACAATCATTAGAATTAATACTAAAATTAGAGAGTATAACTGAAAATACATTAATAATATTAGAAACAGATGATTTAAAAAGAATTATGGAGGATATAGAAAAGTTAAAAATAAAAATCGTGGACCAAAGAAAATATGGTCGAGCTAATTTAATTTTTTTAGTAAAAATTAAATAGAAAGGAAGACAGTTATGGAGATATTTACGTTTTTAGAAACATTAGAAGATATACTGGAAAGAGGAAAAACTTTACCATTTACGAATAAGACAATTGTAGAAAAAGACGAATTATTAGATATAATAAAAGAAATTAGAATAAAATTGCCAGATGAATTAAAACAAGCAAAGTGGATAAAAGAGGAGAGACAAAAGATTCTTCTTGAGGCAAAAAAAGAGGCTGATGAAGTGGTAAAAGAGGCAGAAAATAGGATAATATCAATGATAGATGAACACGAGATTACAAGAAAAGCTTATGAACAAAAAAATGAGATTATAGAAACTGCAAATGAAATGTCAAGAGAAATTACAAATGGAACAAAGGAATATGCAGATGGCTTATTAAATAGTACAGAAAAAATCTTAACAGATACATTGCAAAATATCGAAAAAAATATGGTAGAAGCAATGAATTTAATGCACATATCTTTAGAAGATACAATAAGGACAGTACAAAACAGTAGGAAAGAGTTAAAATAGAGGAGAGAATATGAGTAACTTAAAAAAATATGCTATATATTTATCATTTTTAGTAGGTGGATATATTTTATCAAGTGTTTTAATATTTATCGGGTTAAATGTAAATTACCAAAATATAAGCTTAAAAGGGGAAGTACCTGAACAAATATCTATAGAAAAGGCAGAAGCTAACAAAGAAGATGGACGTATATATGGATATGTTTCAAATAATCGTGGAAATAATGTAAATGGAAAATACATAAAAATATCTATTTATGATGGAAATGATGAATTATTAACTACAGAATATTTAAAAGTTAATGATGTAGAATATGATAATTCAAAAATGTTTAAAGCAAGATTTACAGCCGATAGAGCTGTAAGCTATTCAATAAGTATTGTAGAAAATGAACAAAGTTAGAAAAAATAATAAAATGTTTTAGAAAGCATTTTATTATTTTTTCTTATTGTGAACACAAAAAGTTCTAGGATGCATAATTGTAAAGTTTAATTGCAATTATTAGTTAGGCTCTTATTTATTAATTCTAACTATTTATTTTCATTGTTTTGTCTATTTTGATTATTATTATTGTTGTTGTTATTATTATTTTTATTCTTATTTTTTTCTGACATATCAAACACCTCCATAAATATAGGATATTATTATTCTTAACAAAATATATTTTTTTATACATCAAAATAAAAATTTTATTATATATTGTACAAAATAGAAAAATATGGTAATATATAATTGCAAAAGACAAAGAAATTGAATAAATTATAATAAACGAATATATTATCAGAAAGGAAACATAAAAATGGAATATACAAATCAGAAGTTAGAAGAGTTCAATAATTACATAAGATTCAGAAAAGTTGCGATAATAGGTTTAGGAGTAAGTAATATACCATTATTAGAATATTTTCGTGAGAAAAAAGCAAAAGTAACAGTATTTGATAATAGAGAAATTTCGCAGATTTCAAAAGAATTGATGGATAAAATAACAGAATATTCAATGGAATTTTCATTAGGCAGAAATTATTTATCAAAATTAAAAGGATTTGATGTGATAATAAGGTCACCAAGTTGTTTGCCAACAATCCCAGCATTAGAAGCAGAGGCAGAAAGAGGAGCAATAGTAACAACTGAAATAGAATTGTTAATGAAAATGTGTCCTTGCAAAATAATAGGTGTAACTGGAAGTGATGGGAAAACTACTACTACTACATTAATTTCAGAAATAATAAAAAAGGCTGGATATAAGTGTCATTTAGGAGGAAATATAGGGATACCATTATTTACAACTTTAAAAGATATAAAGCCAGATGATATTGTAGTATTAGAATTAAGTAGTTTTCAATTAATGGGAATGGAGGTTAGTCCTGATATAGCGGTAATAACTAATATAACACCTAACCATTTAAATGTGCATAAGAATTATGATGAATATATAGAGGTTAAGAAAAATATATTCAAATACCAAGAACAGGACGGAATATTGGTAGCAAATTATGATAATGGTATAGTAAGAGAAGCAAGTTTGGAAGCCAAAGGTAAGGTAATATATTTTAGTAGTAAATGTAAGTTAGATAATGGATATGTAGTTGATAAAGATACAATAAAACAATGTGATGATAAAGTAAGGAAGCACTTATTGGAGGTAAAAAATATTACAATTAGAGGTGTACATAATTTCGAGAATATTTGTGCGGCGATTGCGGCAACATCAACACTTGTAGATAAAGATGTTGCTATAGAAGTATGCAAGAATTTTAAAGGTGTAGAACATAGAATAGAGTTTGTAAAAGAAATAAATGGAGTAAAATGGTATAATGATTCTGCAAGTTCAACTCCATCTAGGACAATATCAGGCCTAAAATCATTTGATGAGGAAATTGTTTTAATCGCAGGTGGAGCAGATAAGAATTTGGATTATAACGCTATAGCAGAGCCTATTTTGGAAAAAGTAAAAGTATTAATTTTGATGGGAGAAACATCAGTAAAGATATTTAATGCTGTAAAAAATGAAGAAGAAAAACAGAAAAAGGAAATAAAAATAATTACAGTTGAAAATTTGAATCAAGCAGTAATAATGGCTAAAAGGAATGCAGCAGAAGGTCAAATTGTGCTATTTTCTCCTGCGAGTACGAGTTTTGATATGTTTAAAAATATGTATGATAGAGGAAATAAGTTTAAGGATATTGTAAATAAAATGACAATTTAGTGATTAAAGTATCCTCAAATGTTAGATAGATATCTAATGTTTGGGGATATTTTTTATTGGAAAATGCTTAAAAGATTTGAAAATTATGTAAATTTGTGGTAAAATATATCTATATGTACTAAAAAATGTGAAAAGAAAAGGTGAGAATAATGGAAAAGAATAATGAAATAATTATAAGAGATTTAAAAGAAAAAGGATATAGAAACAAATCAATAAATTATGAGGAGTTTTTAGAGATATACGAGCCATATAAAAAAGAGATGACAGAGAAAGAATTTGCAGGAATATTAGGAATTTCAATTTATAGTTTCAAAAATATGAAGAGTGGAAGAATAAATGCAAAGATATTAAAAGAAGAAATAAAAGAAGAAAGAAAAGAAGAAATAAGGGATACATTGAGAGTACAAGGATATAGAAATAAATTAATAAATTATCAAGAATTTTTAGAGATATATGAACCATATAAAGAAGAGATGACAGAGAAAGAATTTGCAGAGATATTAAGAGTTTCATACGCTAAGTTACATAAAGTGAAATATAAAGGAACAAAAACGAGGATGTTAAAAGATGATAAGGAAATAGTAAAAAAAATAGAAAAAGAAAGAAGAGAAGAAATAAGGGAAGAATTGAAAGACCAAGGATATAGAAACAAATCAATAAATTATCAAGAATTTTTAGAGATATATAAATCATACAGAAAAGAGATGACAGAGAAAGAATTTGCAAAAATATTAGGAATTTCAGAAGTTAATTTAAGAAATATAAAATATGTAGGAATAAAAACGAAGGTATTAAAAGAGGATACAGGAATAACAGAAGAAAAAAAAGAGGAAATAAGAGCTGAATTGAAAGGACAAGGGTATGAAAGAAAATCAATAAATTATCAAGAATTTTTAGAGATATATGAACCATATAGGAAAGAGATGACAGAAAGAAAATTTGCGGAAATATTAGGAATTTCAAGTTTAGGAAATATAAAATATGGAGGAATGAGAGCAAAGATATTAAAAGAGAAGGTGGAGAAAGAAGAAAAAATAAAAGAAGAAAGAAAAGAAGAAATAAGGGAAGAATTGAAAGAACAAGGGTATGAAAGAAAATCAATAGATTATCAAGAATTTTTAGAGATATACGAGCTATATAGAAAAGAGCTGACAAGGCAAGAGTTTGTAGAAGTATTAGGAATTTCATATAATAATATCTATAGAATGAAGAATAGAGGAACAAAAGTTAAAATATTGAGAAGAAAAATAGAAATAGAAGAAGAAAGAAAGGAAGAAATAAGAAATGAATTGAAAGGTCAAGGATATAGAAACAAATTAATAAATTATCAAGAATTTTTAGAGATATATGAATCATATAGGAAAGAGATGACAGAGAAAGAATTTGCAGAGATATTGGGAATTTCATATAATAATATCTATAGAATAAAAAGGGGAGAAACAAAAGCAAGGATATTGAAGGGAGAAATGGAGAAAGAAAGAAAGGAAGAAATAAGAAATGAATTGAAAGGAAAAGGATATAGGAACAAAATAATAAATTATCAGGGATTTTTAGAGATATATGAACTATACAGAAATGAGATGACACAGAGAGAACTTGCAGAGATATTAGGATTTTCATATAATCATCTCTATACAATAAAAAATAAAGGAGCAAAAGTAAAGATATTGAAAGAAAAAATAGAAGAAGAAAGAAAAGATGAAATAAGGGCTGAATTGAAAGGACAAGGATATAGGAACAAATTAATAAATTATCAAGAATTTTTAGGGATATATGAACCATATAGAGAAGAGATGACAGAGCAAGAGTTTGCAGAGATATTAGAAGTTTCATATGCTAATTTCTATGCAGTAAAACATAATGGAACAAAAGCGAAGGTATTGAAAGAAGAAAAAAGTGAAACGGAAGAACTATCAGAAGTAAAAGAGGAATTAGAGGAAAGAACAGAAGAAGATGTAGAAAAAATAGTGCAGGATATGGGAAGATGTTATCAAAAGCAAATGAAAGCTAAAGAAGCAATAGATTACATAATAGAAAATTATGGCATAAGTAAAGAAGATTTATTAGGAATATTGAATGAAGAGGTAAGCAAAAAAAATACAAAGGAAGAAGAAGATTTAGGAGAGGAGTTTGGCGAAATTTGTTAATAAAATGAAAATTTAGTGATTAAATTGAACCCCAAATGTTAGATAAATATCTAATATTTGGGGATATTTTTTATGGTAAATGCTCAGATTTTAAGTGAAAATTGAAAATTATGTAAATTTGTGGTATAATATATGTATAGGTCTTAAAAAATGTGAAAAGAAGAGGTGAGAATAATGGAAAAGAATAAAGAAATGATTATAAGAGATTTAAAAGAAAAAGGATATAGAAACAAATCAATAAATTATCAGGAGTTTTTAGAGATATATGAGCCATATAAAGAAGAGATGAAAGAGAGAGAATTTGCAGAGATATTAGGAATTTCGTATGCCCATTTCTATGCAGTAAAAAATAAAGGAACTAAAGCGAAGGTATTAAAGGGAGAAATAGAAAAAGAAAGAAAAGAAGAAATAAGGGCTGAATTGAAAGGACAAGGATACAGAAACAAATTAATAAATTATCAAGAATTTTTAGAGATATATGAACCATATAAAGAAGAGATGACAAAGAAAGAATTTGCGGAAATATTAGGAATTTCATATGTTAATCTCGATGCAGTAAAAAATAGGGGAACAAAAGCAAGGGTATTAAAGGGAGAAATAGAAAAAGAAAGAAAAGAAGAAATAAGAGCTGAATTGAAAGGCCAAGGATATAGAAATAAAATAATAAATTATCAGGAATTTTTAAAGATATATGGACCATACAGAAAAGAGATGACAGAGAAAGAATTTGCGGAAATATTAGGAATTTCAGATGCTAGTCTAAGTATGATGAAAAATAAAGGAAGAAAATCAAGGATATTGAAAGGAGAAATAGAAGAAGAAAGAAAAGAAGAAATAAGAGATGAATTGAAGGGAAATTTACATAGAAATAAAATAATAAATTATCAGGAGTTTTTAGATATATATGAACCATACCAAAGAGAGATGACAAAGATAGAATTTGCAGAGATATTGGGAATTTCAGATGTTAATTTCTATGCATTAAAAAATAGAGGAACAAGGGTAAAGGTATTAAAAGAAAAGTTAGAAATAGCAGAAGAAAATGAAGAAGAAAGAACAGAAGAAATAAGGAGAGAATTGCAAGGAAAAGGATATAGAAACAAATTAATAAATTATCAAGAATTTTTAGAGATATATGAACCATATAGAAGAGAGCTGACAAAGAGAGAATTTATAGAGATATTAGGAATTTCAGGTTCTAGTCTAAGTATGATGAAAAATAAAGGAAGAAAATCAAGGATATTGAAAGGAGAAATAGAAGAAGAAAGAAAAGAA
>CANQRS010000033.1 GCA_947626295.1 uncultured Clostridia bacterium | reverse complement strand
ATCTTACATTAATATTAGTGTAAGACTAAATTATGTTAATGGATATTCCAAATTGAATTTACTTTTTCAATTGACTTATTGCAATTTCAGTTAAATTTTTATAACAAAACGCTTGTAAAAAAAACATAAAATGGTATAATAAGGATATAATAAAGAAAGGATGTTGAAAATATGGGAGAAATAAAGAAAGTTGCAGTATTAATTAATGGAGGTGACACACCAGGGTTAAATGCCATAATAAGGACAATAGCTAAAACAGCTGCAAGTCACCGGAATAGAGGCGTATGGCTTTATAGAGGGATATAGAGGTTTATTAGAAAATGAATATATAAGATTAGATGGTAGACGTGTAATTTCTGGAATATTACCAAAGGGAGGAACAATAATAGGTTCATCTTTAAATACTAATGTGTTTAATTATAAAGTAGTAAATGGAGATAAAGAAGAATATAAAGATTTATCAGATATATGTGTTAAAAATATAAAAGAAGATGGGTTTGATTGTTTATTTACTGTAGGTGGAGATAGTACACAAAAGTCAGCAAGAGATTTGACTTTAAAAGGAATTAATGTAATTGGAATTCCAAAAACAATGGATAATGATGTAGCGTGTGTTGATGAGGCTGTAGGATTTGCAACAGCAGTAGATGTTGCTGTAGAAGCAATAGATAGATTACATTCAACAGCAGAAGCACATAATAGAGTAATGCTATTAGAAGTAATGGGAAGGCACGCAGGTTGGCTAGCATTAGAGGCTGCAATAGCTGGAGGTGCTGATGTAGCATTAATTCCAGAAATACCTTATGATATAAACAAGGTAATAGCGAAAATAAAAGAAAGAAAAAGAAGAGGTAAAAACTTTAGTATAGTAGTAGTATCAGAAGGTGCATATTCAAAAGATGGAGAAATTGTAATAAAAGATGTTAGAGATAATGGAGGAGGAGTAATTAATCAAAGATTAGGTGGAATTGGAGATGTAGTTGCAAAAGAAATCGAAGAATTAACTGGAATTATAACGAGAAATACGGTATTAGGATATACACAAAGAGGAGGTATACCTTCAACACCAGATAGAATTTTAGCTGCAAAATATGCAGTAAAAGCAATGGATTTAGCATTAGAGGGGAAATTTAATGTTCTAACTGTATTAAAAAATGGAAAATTAGATTGTGTTTCTTTTGAAGATGTTGTTGGAAATAATAAAAAGATTGGTGCCGTTGAAGGTGGTACAAAAGAAAGTAATATGAAAACAGTTGGTTTAGATGATTATTTAATAAAAGTTGCAAGAAGTTTAGGAATTTGCTTAGGAGATTGAGAAGTTGTGTAAGGAGCTAAATATATGCAAAAGTCAAGAAAATTAATAATTATAGTAATAATTATATTATGTATAATAGCAGGTGTCTTTATTGTTTTAGACGAAGATGGAAATAGATTATTAAATTTATATGATAATATAACAAATAGTCAGAGGTTTACCTTTTCAATGGAGGAGGTAAATTCTGATATAGACTATAAGATATCTATAGCTCAGAGAAGTAGTGATATTAATATAGATATGAAGACTAATGAAGAACATACAAGCACATTAATTTTAGAAGGACACGCATATTTTATCATCCACGAACAAGAAGAATATTATGAATATGATAGTGATGATATTGAAGGAGACGTTATATTATCAGGATTAAAAGAAGCATCTAAACAGGAGCAATATATAAGCGGAAAAGAAGAAATTAATGGAAAGAAATATTATTATGAAGAATTTGACGGAATTACTTCATTTATGATTTTATCTGACCAAGATGAAAATTCTGTTGTAAAAACTAGATTTTATTTTGATGGTAAAGATATAAAATATATAAAGAACATAATTTATAATAATGGAGAGCAAAAGGAAGAGTTATTAAAAGCTGAGGTAATTTATAATGCAGATGATTCTTTATTTGAAATACCAAAAGATTATGCGGAAAAATAAAATAATGGTAATAAAAATCTCATAAAATGCATACACATTATGTAACAGAAACTTTTAGAGGAGATTGTATTTATTATGAGAATTACATTAAGATGGAAAAATGTTTTTACAAATTACATAAAAAGTAATTTTAAAGAATATACATTAGTAGGACTATTATTTATAATTGGATTATTTGTAGGAGTAATGATAGTAAATAATTGTAATGAGAGCCAAATGGGTGAAATAAGTACATATATAAATGATTTTATTGTTAAATTTAAAGGAGTTGAAAACTTAGAAAAACAACAATTAACTATGGAATCATTGAAAAATAATATAATTTTATCGATAATTTTATGGGGAGCAGGTACTACTGTAATAGGAATGCCGATAGTACTAATAGTTATACTTTTAAGAGGAGTATGTTTAGGATATACAATTTCATCAATAACATATACTTTAGGTACCATAAAAGGGATAAAATTTTGTTTAATATCATTGCTTATGCAAAACATATTGTTTATACCAGCATTATTAACATTAGGTGTAAGTAGTATAAAACTTTATAAAGCAATAGTAAAAGAGAAACTTAAAGGAAATATAAAAGCTGAAATTTTTAGGCATACCATAATTTCTGGTATTATGATATTTGTTATAATAATTTCTTCTGTAATAGAAAATTCAGTATCAGTATCATTGTTAAAAAATTATACAAATAATTTATAAAATGAAAATTTTGTAAAAAAATGAAAAAATATTGAAAAAAGTATTTACATTTTTTAAATAGTTTGGTATAACATATATATAAAGATTATGTAAATGTAAGGGGTAAGGAATGGAAAAGCAATTAAAACAATTTTTTAAATTTTTGGAAAACGATAAGAAAGTATCAAGTAATACACTTCAATCATATAAAAGAGATTTGGAGCAATTTAAAACATATTTAGTTTTAAACGAGAAAAAATATAATAAAATTCAGGAAGAAGACCTTAAAGAGTATTTGAATTATTTAGTAGAAACTCAAAATAAAAAACCTTCTACAATATCTAGAATGATAGCATCAATACGCTCATTCTATCAATACGAAGTAAAAAATGACAAAGTTGAAAAAGACCCAACAGAAAAATTACAATCACCTAAAATAGAGAAAAAAGTACCTTGTGTATTAACATCAGAAGAAGTAGAATTATTATTAGAGCAACCAAGAAATAGTGATTTAAAAGGAATAAGAGACAAAGCAATGTTAGAATTTGCTTATGCTACAGGAATGAGAGTATCAGAAATAATTGCATTAAATGTTGAAGATGTAAATATAAAACAAGAACTTGTAGTATGTAAATCAGAAAATAAACAAAGAACAATTCCTTTAGGTAAAATGGCAATAAATGCTGTAAAAGAGTATCTAAATGGTGCACGTGATGTATTAGTTAAATCGGATAAAGAACAAGCATTGTTTGTAAACTTAAACGGAAAAAGATTGACAAGACAAGGATTTTGGAAGATTATAAAATTTTATCAGGAGCAAGCACATATAGAAAAAGATATAACACCACATACTTTAAGGCATTCATTTGCAACACATTTATTGCAAAATGGTGCTGAACTAAAGGCAATACAAACTATGCTTGGGCATTCTGATATTTCGTCAACACAAGTATATATGCAATTTCAAAATAACGGGATAAATGATATATATAAAAAAGCACATCCACGTGCTTGAGTAAAAAAGAACAAGTTTTAAATTTAACTTGTTCTTTTTTATGCTAATGTATAAAAAACAAAAAACTCCATAAAATAACAGATAATGGAGGAAAAAAGTGAAAAAGATACTATTTATTTCAAGTACAGGAGGGCATCTGAATGAACTTTTAAAACTAGAGAAATTATTTCAATATTATGATTATCATATCATAACAGAAAAAGATGTGACGACGAAAAACTTAAAAGAAAAATATGGAAAGAGAATGTCATATTTACCATATTGTACAAGAAGCAAGATAATTCAATATATATTTTTGTATATGTTTATATGCTTGAAGTCAATATATATATTTATAAGATTAAGACCAGAAATAATAGTAACTACAGGAACTCATACAGTTGTACCAATGTGCTATATTGCAAAATTATTTAAGAAAAAAATAATTTATATTGAAACTATAGCAAATATAAATAAAAGGACTTTAACTGGTAGTATCATATATCCTATTGCAGATTTATTTATAGTGCAATGGAAATCAATGTTAAATTTATATACAAAGGCTGTTTATGTAGGGGGAAGTTGAAATGGTATTAGTATTATTGGGAACTCAAAATAATAATTTTCATAGATTGTTGGATGAGGTAGAAAAGAATATAGAAAAAGGGAATATCACAGAAGAAGTTGTGGTACAAGCAGGGTTTACCAAATATAATTCTGACAAAATGAAGATATTTGATTTGACTACTAAAGAACATTTAAGAGAAATCGTAAAAAAAGCAAGTTTAATTATAACACACGCAGGTGTGGGTTCTATAGAAATGTCTTTAGAGGAAGGGAAAAAAGTAATTGCAGTTCCAAGAAAGAAGAAATACGGAGAGCACGTAAATGACCATCAAAAGGAAATTGAAGAAAAATTTAATGCAAAAGGGTTATTAATAGGAATAGATGATGTAAGCCAATTAGGTATGGCATTAAATAAAGTAAAAAATTTTACTCCTAAAAAATATGAGAAAAATGAAAATTATCAAATGATAAATATAATCAGGACTTTTATTGATAAAGTTTAAATTTTGTGATACAATAGATGGCAGTTAGTTTACAGAAATAGGAGGAATAAAGTTGAAACTAGAAGAATTTGATTATAAACTACCAGAAGAACTAATTGCACAAGTACCAATACAAAAACGTGATGAATCAAGATTAATGGTATTAAATAGAGATGATAAAACAATAGAACATAAAAAATTTAAAGATATATTGGAATATTTAAGGCCAGGAGATTGCTTAGTTAGAAATAATACAAAAGTAATACCTGCAAGACTTTACGGAAAAAAAGAGACAGGGGCGAATGTAGAATTTGTATTATTAAAGCAAATTGAAGGAGATATTTGGGAAACTATAGTAAGACCAGGTAATAAATTGAAGCCAGGAACTAAAGTTATGTTTGGAGATAATTTATTACAGGCAGAGATACTAGAAATTATGGAGGGTGGAACGAGAAAAGTAAAATTTACTTATGAAGGTATTTTTAATGAAATACTAGATAAAATTGGACTTATGCCACTACCACCATATATACATAAAAGTTTAGAAGAAAGAGAGCGTTATCAAACAGTATATGCAAGATATAATGGCTCAGCTGCTGCACCAACGGCGGGATTACATTTTACAAAAGAATTATTGAAGCAAATAGAAGAAAAAGGAATTAAGATTGCAAATGTAACATTACACGTTGGTATAGGTACTTTTAGACCAGTAAAAGAAGAAAATATAGAAGAACATCAAATGCACACAGAACATTATTATATAAAACAAGAGGATGTAGATAAAATAAATGAAACTAAAAAACAGGGTAACAGAGTAATTGCAGTAGGTACAACTTCGTGTAGAGTGCTTGAAACTATTGCAGATGCAAAAACAGGATTAGTTCATAAAGAAGAAGGAGATACTAAGATTTATATTTATCCAGGATATAAATTTAAGTGTATAGATGGATTAATTACTAATTTTCACCTACCTAAGTCTACTCTATTAATGCTTGTTTCAGCATTAGGAGGGAGAGAATATATTTTAAAAGCTTATGAAGAAGCGGTAAATGAAAAATATAGATTTTTTAGTTTTGGAGATGCTATGTTGATTATATAAAAGTTCTAGGAAGGAATGTGATAGAAATGGATACAAATCAACCATTAGCTTATAGAGTTAGACCAAAAAATTTAGATGAATATGTAGGACAAGAACATATTTTAGGAAAAGATAAAATATTATATAGGACTATAAAAGCAGATAGACTATCGAGTTTGATATTGTTTGGACCTCCTGGGTGTGGAAAAACTTCATTAGCACAAGTAATAAGTGAAACAACGAAATATAAATTTTATAAAATGAATGCAGTAACAGCAGGAGTTGCAGATATAAAGAATGTAATTGAAGAAACAAAAAATTTTATGCTAAATCCTAGTGGAAAATCTATACTGTTTATAGATGAAATACATAGATTTAACAAATTGCAACAAGATGCACTACTTCCATTTGTAGAAAATGGGACAATAATTTTAATAGGTGCAACTACAGAAAATCCATATTTTGAAGTAAATAAAGCTTTGATTTCTCGTTCAATGGTAGTAAAATTAGAGCCACTTTCTGAAGAAGATATTTTTAAGATATTAAAAATGGCATTGATAAAAAAAGAGGGGCTTGGAGAATATAGTGTACAAATTACAGATGATACATTACATAAGTTAAGTAATATTTCTGGTGGAGATGTAAGAACAGCATTAAATGCGTTGGAGATAGCAGTACTTACTACTAAAATGAATGAAAATGGTGAAATAGTAATTGATGATGAAGTTATAAAAAATTGTGTACAAACAAGAAAAGCAGTTTTTGATAAAAATGGAGATTCTCATTACGATAATATAAGTGCATTTATAAAGTCAATGAGAGGCTCTGATGCTGATGCGGCAATTTTTTATTTGGCAAGAGCTTTAAATGGTGGAGAAGACCCTATGTTTTTGGCTAGAAGAATTGTGATTTGTGCATCAGAGGATGTGGGTATGGCAAATCCACAGGCTTTAGTTGTTGCTACTTCTGCTATGCAAGCAGTAAATATGGTCGGAATGCCAGAGGCACGAATAATATTAGCAGAAGCTGCTGTATATGTTGCTACATCAAAAAAATCTAATGCTTCTTATTTAGCAATAAATAGAGCACTTGAAGATGTTCAAAATAAGGATACAGGAACTATTCCAATGCATATTAGAAATGCTCCAGTTGAACAAATGAAAAATTTTGGATATTCAAATGGGTATTTATATCCTCACGATTTTCCAGGTCATTATGTAGAACAACAATATTTACCAGATAAAATGTTAGGAACAAAATATTATATATTAGATGATGTTTAACTAAGAAAGGAATGGTAGTAATAATGAAAGTAGGGTTTGTATCACTAGGTTGTAGTAAAAACTTGATTGATACTGAGGTAGCAGTTGGATATTTTAAAAATAATAAATTTGATATTGTAAATAATCCAAAAGAGGCTGATATAATAGTTATTAATACTTGTGGGTTTATAGAGTCTGCTAAGGAAGAGGCAATAAATACTATATTGGAAATGGCAGAGTATAAAAAAGGAAAATGTAAATATTTAGTGGCTATGGGCTGTTTAGTTCAAAGGTATTATGATGATTTAGTAAAATTATTGCCAGAGGTAGATTTGTTTATAAAGATAGAAGACTATAATGATTTTTGGAAGAAAATAGAGAGTTTAATAAAAGATGAGGAAGAAACAAAAATAAAAAGTAGTAATAAAAGTAAAATGAAAAAGATGCCTTTGTTTATGGAGGAGGATTATTTACAAAGGATAATTTCTACAGGTAAGAATTATGCATATTTAAAAATTGCTGAGGGATGCAGTAATATGTGTACATATTGTGCAATTCCATATATTAGGGGATTTTTTGTAAGTAGACCAATGGAAGATATATTGCAGGAAGCGGAGATGATTGCAGAACAAGGAATTAAAGAATTAATTGTAATTGCACAAGATACAACTAAATATGGGATTGATATTTATGGAGAGTCTAAAATTGCAGAGCTATTGGAGAGTTTATGTAAGATAGATGGAATAAATTGGATAAGAGTTCTTTATTCATATCCAGAAGGGATAACAGATGAGTTAATTGATGTGGTAAAGAAACAAGATAAAATATGTAAATATTTTGATATACCAATTCAGCATATTTCAAATGATGTTTTGAAGAGAATGAATAGAAAAACTTCAAAAGAAAATATAATTAATCTAATTGAAAAAATTAGAACTAATATACCAGAAGTAACTCTTAGGACAAGTTTGATTGTAGGATTTCCTGGTGAGAGTATAGATGATTTCAATGAATTGTATGATTTTGTAAAGGAAATTAAGTTTGACAAATTAGGAGTCTTTGAATATTCCAAAGAAGAAGGTACTCCGGCTAGTACTATGGAAAATCAAATTCATTATAAAACTAAAAAGTCAAGATACAATAAGATTATGAGTTTGCAACAGGAAATATCTGGTGAGAAAATGAAGGATAAAGTTGGAACAGAATTGGAGGTTTTGGTAGAATATAAATCTTTAGATGGAAAGTATTTTATAGGAAGAACTAAAAATGATGTTCCTGATATAGATGGTGTAGTTTATGTAAAAACAGATGAAAGTATTTCTTTAAATACTTTTATTAAATGCGAAATTGTGGAAGTTAAAGACTATGACTTAGTTGCGGTTTGCAAATAAACATAAAGTATGATATAATAATAGTATATGGACAAAGTTCCGTATTTGAAAGATGTAACTTGTTGAGAAAGGAAGACACAAATGAATTTAAACGTATTAGAACTTTCTCCTAGAATAGGGAGAACATTAAAGAAGAAGAAAATTACGTCGATAGAAGAACTTAAAAACTGCTCGAAAGAGCAGTTAAAGGAATGGCGTTTAGATTTAAGCGCTATTCGGGAAATTCAGAGGAAGTTATCAATCGTGGAAACGAACGATAACTCCTCAATAGAAGAGATGATGCTCTCCGCAGATTCTACGGAGAGACTGAAGTTAAGCGGTATTGAAACCGTAGGAGAATTAAGACAGATGAGCATTGAAGAGTTAATGGTCTTAGACCGATTGACGCTAAATATGCTCGAAGAGCTGATTATTCCTATTCGCATTATTCACAATATGAGAAATGCGGAGAAATAGAAAAGTTACATCTGAAAAAGAGAAAATCCAGTTTTTATTTTAAAGACTGGATTTTTTCGTTTGAAAAAGCAAATTAGATTTTTAAACTGACTCGTCAGTCTAATTACAAATAATGGTAAAATGTTATATAATTATGCGTATAAAATTAATGAGCAAGAAAGGAATGATAACAAATTGAAAATAGCTTTTTTATTTCCGGGTCAAGGTAGTCAAAAAGTTGGAATGGGAAAAGATATATATCAAAACTATGAAGAGGCAAGGAAAATATATAATAGAGCAAGCGAGATATTAGGAATAGATGTAACAAAGCTATGTTTTGAGAGTTCAGAAGAAGAATTAGGAAAAACACAAAATACGCAAGTTGCACTAGTTGTAACAAGCTTGGCAATATTAGAAATATTAAAACAAAATAATATAAATGCAGATATAAGTGGAGGACTAAGTTTAGGAGAATATGTAGCTTTAATTTATGGAGGTTATATAAATTTTGAAGATGGAATAAAATTAATACAAAAAAGAGGCTATTATATGCAGAACTATGTACCTGAAGGAGAATATCAGATGTCAGCAGTTATAGGAATGGATAGCAAAAAAATAGAAGAAATATGTAATGAGATAGACGGATTTGTTGTACCAGCAAACTATAATTATGAAAAACAGACTGTGATATCAGGAGAAAAAGAAGCTGTGGAAAAGGCAAAAGAAAGATTAAAGCAAGAAGGTGCAAAAAGAGTAATACCATTAAAAACTTCAGGACCATTTCATACTAACAAATTAAAAGAAGCAAGTGAATTATATAGAAAAGAGTTGGAAAAAGTAAAATTTAAAACAGGAAACAAATCTGTGATGAAAAATTTAGATGGAAGTTTATATAGTGATAAAGATGATTTTATAGATATTTTGGCAAATCATATTATAAGTCCAATTAGATTTGATAAAGAAATAGAATTAATGAAAAATGAGGGAATTGATTTATATATAGAAATTGGACCAGGGAAAACTTTAACAGGATTTATAAAAAAACAAAATCCAGATGCCAATGTTATGAGTGTTTCAACTGTGGAGGATATAAATAATTTGATAAGTAAAAGTAAAGAATGGTAAAAAATAAAGAAAGGAAGAATGAAAATGGAAGATAAGAAAGTTGTGTTAATTACAGGAGCTTCAAGAGGTATAGGAAAGGAAATTGCAAAGAAGTTTGCAAAAAATGATTATAATTTAATTATAAATTATATATCAGAAAATACAGACTTAGAAGAATTAGAAAAAGAATTAAAATATAATGGAAATGAAATATTGTTTGTAAAGGGAAATGTAGCAAATTATTCAGAATGCGAAGAGATGGTAAAGCAAGCCATAGAAAAATTTGGAAAAATAGATGTTTTAGTAAATAATGCAGGAATAACAAGAGATGGATTACTTATGAGAATGAAAGAGGAAGACTTTGATAGTGTTATAAATGTAAATTTAAAAGGTGTATTTAATATGACTAAAAATGTTATACCATATATGATGAAAAAGAAAAGTGGAAAAATAGTAAGTATTTCATCAGTAGTAGGTGTTGTAGGAAATGCTGGTCAAACAAACTATTCGGCTTCAAAGGCTGGAATAATTGGATTTACTAAATCATTAGCAAAAGAATGTGCAAGTAGAAATATATATGTAAATGCTGTAGCACCTGGATTTATCCAAACAGATATGACGAGTGTTTTAAAAGATGATGTAAAAGAAAGTATAGGTGCACAAATTCCTTTAAAGAGAATGGGAACAGCTGAAGAGGTGGCAAAGGTAGTGTATTTCTTATCAAGTGATGAAAGTTCATATATAACTGGCCAAGTAATTAATGTAGATGGCGGAATGGTAATGTGATTTATATAACATAAAGTAAGGAAAGGAATGTGAATAAAACAATGGACAAAAGAGTTGTCATAACAGGAATGGGAGCGGTTACTCCAATAGGAAATAATGTAAAAGAAAGTTGGGAAGGAATAAAAAGTCAAAAATGTGGTATCGATAAAATAACACTTTTTGATACTGAAAAGTTTAAAGTAAAATTAGCAGCAGAGGTAAAAAATCTTGATGTAAAAGAACATATAGAACATAAGAAATTAAAAAGAATGGATAGAGATTCTCAATTTGCAGTGATTGCTGCTAGAGAGGCTTTTGAAGATAGTGGTATAACAGAGGAAAATACAGATTTTGATAAGATAGGAACAATTATAGGAACTGGTATAGGAGGAGTAATAACAATTGAGGATAATTGCGAAATTCTAGCAACAAAAGGACCAGATAGAGTATCTCCAATGTATATTCCAATGTCAATAGTAAATATGCCTACAGGAAATGTTTCTTTAGATTTAGGGGTAAAAGGAGAGTCTTATGCAGTAGTTACAGCTTGTGCAAGTGCAACTCACGCTATAGGTACAGCATATAGAATTGTAAAACACGGATATGAAGATGTTGTAATTGCAGGAGGAGTAGAAGCGGCTATAACAAGGTCAGCTGTAGCAGGTTTTCAAAATATAAAAGCATTATCTGTAAGTGAAGATAAAACAAGAGCCAGTATGCCATTTGACAAAGAAAGAAATGGATTTGTGATGGGAGAAGGAGCAGGGATACTTATACTAGAAGAATTAGAGCACGCCAAAAAAAGAGGAGCAAAAATTTATGCAGAGGTTGTAGGTTATGGAGCAACATCAGATGCATATCATATTACTTCACCAGCCCCTGGAGGAATTGGTGGTGCTAAGGCAATGATAAGAGCTATAGATGATGCGGGTATTAAGCCAGAAGATATTGAATATATAAATGCTCACGGTACATCAACAAGTTTAAATGATAAAGCAGAGACGGCAGCAATAAAAACTGCTTTAGGAGAAGCTAGTAACGATGTTTTAGTTAGTTCAACAAAAGGAAATACAGGTCATTTATTAGGAGGAGCAGGAGGAATAGAAGCTATATTTACAGTAAAAGCGATTGAAGATAGTTATGTACCTCCTACAATAAATTATAAAGTACCAGACGAAGAATGTGATTTAAATGTTGTACCAAATAAAGGTATAAATAAAGAAATAAAATATGCTATGTCTAATTCGTTGGGATTTGGTGGTCATAATAGCTCAATTATAATAAAAAAATATGAAGAGTAGAAAGGAAGATAAATATGGAATATGAGCAAATAAAAAAACTAATGGAAGATATGGGAAATTCTAAGCTAACAGATGTTAGTATAGAATTTCCAGATGGTGTGAAAATTAGTATGAAAAAGGATTCAACAAATAATACAATAGAGAAAGTAAATATAAATACTATAGAAAAAACAGGAGAGAAAGTTGAAGAAGAAAAAAATGAAGATTGCAAAATTGTAAAATCACCAATGGTTGGAACTTTTTATTCAAGACCATCTCCAAATGAACAAGAATATGTTCGTGTAGGACAAAATGTCAGAAAAGGCGAAATATTATGTATAATTGAAGCTATGAAATTATTAAATGAAATCGAATCAGAATTTGATGGAAAGATTGAAGAGATTTTAGTAAAAGATGGTGAGACAGTTGATTTTGGAAAGCCATTATTTAAGATTGTATAAAACGAGAGGAAGATTTTATGTTAAATAAAGAACAAATAAAAGAAATAATTCCACAAAGAGACCCATTTTTGATGATAGACGAAGTAGAAGAATTAGTGTCTGGTGAAAGTTGTGTAGCATATAAGTTTGTAAGGGAAGATGAATATTATTTTAAAGGTCATTTCCCTGGAAATCCGATAATGCCTGGTGTACTTATGGTAGAGGCATTAGCTCAAACAGGAGCAGTAGCAATATTATCAATGGAGGAAAATAAAGGAAAAAATGCACTTTTTGGTGGAATTGATAAATTGAAGTTCAAGAAAATGGTTGTACCAGGAGATAAATTAAAATTAGAAGTAAGAATAATAAAGAAAAAAGGACCTATAGGAGTAGGAGAAGCTATTGCATCTGTAGATGGTAAAATTGCAGTTAAGGGAGAGTTGACTTTTGCAATAGTTGATAATGGATAATTGGATGATGGGAAGTGTTTTTAGTGTTAGAAAAAGTATTAGTAGCCAATAGAGGAGAAATAGCTGTAAGAATCATCAGAGCGTGTAAGGAAATGAATATAAAGACTGTAGCAGTTTATTCTGAGGAGGATAAAGATTCATTGCATATAAGATTAGCTGATGAGGCAGTTTGTATTGGACCTGCAAATTTACATAGTAGCTATTTAAGTGAAAAAAATATATTAGAAGCTGTAAATATAACTGGTGCAGATAGTGTACATCCAGGATATGGATTTTTGTCAGAAAATTCAGGATTTGCTAAAATGTGTGAAGAATGTAATATAAATTTTATTGGTCCATCGTATGAAATTATAGAGATGATGGGAAATAAATCAAATAGTAAGGAGCTTATGAAAAAGGCGGGTGTGCCTGTTATTCCAGGCTCTGACGGAGTAGTAAAAAATCTTGATGAAGCAAAAAGAATTTCTGAAAAAATTGGATATCCAATTATGTTAAAAGCATCTTCTGGAGGAGGAGGAAAAGGAATTAGATTAGTAGAAGACTCCTCAAAATTAGAAGAAGCGTATAATTTAGTAAAAAAAGAGTCTAAATTGTCATTTGGAAATGATGATATATACATAGAAAAATTTATAGTTAATCCAAGGCACGTAGAAATACAAATTTTAGCAGATAAATATGGAAATGCAGTTTATTTAGGTGAAAGAGATTGCTCTATTCAAAGAAAAAATCAAAAAATACTAGAAGAGAGTCCATCTACGGTATTGGATAGTAAATTAAGAGCTAAAATGGGAGAAGCAGCATTGAAAGCAGTTAAAGCATCAAAATATTCAAATGCTGGAACAGTGGAATTTTTGGTTGATAAAAATAAGAATTTCTATTTTATGGAAATGAACACTAGAGTTCAAGTTGAACATCCTGTTTCGGAAATGTTAACAGAGATTGATATCGTAAAAGAACAACTGAAGATTGCCGCAGGAGAAAGGTTAGAATATAAACAATCAGATATAAGATTTACAGGGCATTGTATAGAATGTAGAATAAATGCTGAAAATACAAATAAGAATTTTATGCCATCACCAGGAATTATAAAAGAATTAAACTTACCAGGTGGAAATGGAGTAAGAATTGATACTGCTATTTATGCAGGTTATAAGGTTCCGGCAATATATGATTCTATGATTGCAAAGATAATTGTAAAGGGAAAAGATAGAAATGATGCGATTTTAAAAATGAAAAGAGCATTGGAGGAATGTGTTATTTATGGAATAGACACAAATATTGATTTTTTACTTTCGATTTTAGAAGATAAAAAATTTATTGACGGAAAATTTGATACTTCATATATAGAAAAATTTTTAAATAAATAAAGGAATGATTTCAAATGGTAATAGATAAAATAAAAAAAAGAAATGTTGATAATGGGCAGGTAAAGTCTAAGGTTGATATTCCAATAGGAAAATGGGTAAAGTGTGATAAATGTAAAGAAATTCTATATAAAGAAAATTTGCATAAAAACTTTGGAGTTTGCCCAAAATGTAATAATAATTTTAGATTGTCTAGTAGAAGAAGAATTGAACAGATAATTGATGAGGGTACTTTTAAAGAATTTAATCTAAAAATAGAAACAACAAATCCAATAAACTTTCCAGGGTATAAAGAGAAATTAAAGGCATTAAAAGCAAAAACAAATATTGATGAGGCTGTAAAGTGTGGTATAGGAGAAATTAATTCTGAAAAAGTGGTAATTTGCGTAATGGACGGAAATTTTGTAATGGGAAGTATGGGAAGTGTAGTTGGTGAAAAGATTACATATTCAATAGAAAAAGCAATAAAATTAAAATTACCTATAATTATTTTTTGTGTATCTGGTGGAGCAAGAATGCAAGAGGGAATTATATCGTTAATGCAAATGGCTAAAACTTCAGCAGCAGTGGCTAAATTACATAAAGCAGGAAATTTGTATATATCAGTTTTAACAGACCCTACTTATGGAGGGGTTACAGCAAGTTTTGCAATGCTTGGAGATATAATCTTAGCTGAGCCTGGTGCAAGGATTGGTTTTGCTGGACCATCAGTTATAAAGCAAACTATTAGTCAAGAACTTCCAGAAGGATTTCAAACTGCGGAGTTTATGCTTGAAAAGGGTTTTGTGGATAAGATTGTTGAACGTAAAGAGATGAAAGATATTTTGTATAAGTTGATTTTGCTAAATAAATAGGTAAGTGGAAAGGAATAAAGTAATATGAAAGAAAAAAAAGTAACGGCGTGGGACAGAGTTAAAATTGCAAGAGATAGCAAAAGACCAACATCATTGGATTATATAGAGAATATTTTTGATGAGTTTATAGAGCTACACGGAGACAGATATTTTTCAGATGATAAAGCTATGGTATGTGGACTTGCAAGAATTGGTGAAATGAATTTTACGGTAATTGCAGAGCAAAAAGGAAGAACAACAAGGGAAAATATAGAAAGAAATTTTGGAATGCCTAATCCAGAAAGTTATAGGAAATCATTAAGATTTATGAAACAAGCTGAAAAATTTCATAGACCTATTATAACATTTATAGATACTAAAGGTGCATATCCAGGAATTGGAGCAGAAGAGAGAGGTCAAGGTGAGTCAATAGCAAGAAACTTGATGGAGATGTCTGACTTAAAAACACCTATAATTGTTGTAGTTATAGGAGAAGGCTCAAGTGGTGGAGCATTGGCTATTGGTGTAGGAGACCAAATTTTAATGTTAGAAAATGCAATATATTCAATACTTTCACCAGAAGGATATGCAACAATATTGTGGAAAGATGCAAGCAAGGCTAAAGAAGCAGCAGAGATTATGAAATTAACTGCTAAAGATTTATATGATTTAAAAGTTATTGATAAAATCATAAAAGAGCCTGAAGGTGGCGCTCAAAAAGATGTAAAGCATACATCAGAACAAATAAAAAAAGAAATCTTGAAGAGTGTTAAAGAGTTAAATAAAAAAACAGTTAGTGATTTAGTAAATGATAGATATAATAAGTTTAGAGATATGGGAGAGTATGCTAAAGTAAAGTGATATATAGAATTTTATAAAATTGGAGGAAATGTATGATTGTTAAAGATAAGACTATATTAATAATGGGAATTAGAAATAAGTGGAGTATTGCCTATGGAGCAGCACAGGCTGCTTATGAGCAAGGAGCAAAATTATTATTTTTGTTTAGAGGAGAAGAAAATAGAAGTAAAATAGAAGATTTAGTATCTGAATTTGGAGATGCTAAGGCTTATGAATGTGATTTATCAGAAGATGAAAACATTAAGAGAGCTTTTGAGGAGATAAAAAAGGATTATGGAAAGATAGATGGAATATTACATTCTATAGCACACGCAAATACAGAAGATTTGCATAATGATTTTATTGAAACTTCAAAAGAAGGATTTGCACACGCAAATGATGTAAGTGCATATTCTTTAGTTGCGACTTGTAGAATTGCTAAAGAATTAGATTTATTAAGTTCAAATGCAAGTATAATATGTTTAACATATTATGGCTCAACAAAAATGTTGCCTGGATATAATGTAATGGGAGTAGCAAAAGCTGCTTTGGAATGTAGTGTTAGATATTTAGCAGAAAATCTTGGAAAAGAGGGAATAAGAGTTAATGCTATTTCTGCAGGACCTGTAAAAACTTTATCAGCAAAGGGAATAAAAGATTTTGCTTCTATAATGGATGTTGTTGAGGAGAGAGCACCTCTAAAAAAGAATATTACAGCAAAACAAGTTGGAAATACAGCAGCATTTTTATTTAGTGATATGTCTGATGCAATTACTGGCCAAGTAATTTATGTTGATAGTGGATATTCAATTATGGGAATTTAGTTTGGAAGGATTAATTTTTTGCGATATATATTTTAAAGCAAAGAAGAAATGAGTTTTGAAATGAATTTTATTAAATACGAAGAATTAGATTCCACACAGTTAGAGGCAAAAAGATTGATAGAAAAAAATAGCATACAAGACACTACAGTTATTATTACTGATAATCAAAAAAATGGCTTAGGTACTCACGGCAGAAAATGGATTTCAAAAAAAGGAGAAAATATAACATTTACAATAGTATTAAAGCCAGAAGGCGATATGAAAATATTAGAAAATTTTACATTAGAGGTTGCAGAAGGTATTGTTGAGGTATTTAAAAAGTTATATGATATAAGTTTAAATATAAAAATTCCAAATGATATTGTATTTAATGGAAAAAAGATAGGCGGGATTTTAACAGAAAGTAAAATATTTCATAATACAGTTGAATATTTAATAATAGGGATAGGAATTGATACAAATCAAACAGAATTTGTAGATGAGTTAAAGGAAATTGCGACTTCTATAAAAAATGAGTTTCATATTCATATTGATAATGATAAGGTTATAAAAGAAATTGCTGAATATATTGAAAATATTATAAAAATCAAAAATAGTAAAATGTAAATTATTAGATTTACATTTTACTATTTTTAATTACCTAAAAAATTTTTTTCAACATATAATTTACTAGCAAATGTTTGAACAACATTGAATAATATATATTGGTTTGGCGTTGGAGATTCTTCTGGAAGTATTTTTTTACCATTAAATGTTAGGTTGATGGAATTTTCTAGCGCATCACAAAAGCTATTGTAAGCTTTGTCAATAGGTGAAGTTTCTAAAGCTAATTTAATTAATTTGTCAATATCACTTATACTATATACTTGTTTTAATATGCAAATTACAAAAAGATATGCGATATTATTTTTATTGTATTTTTTCTTTATTGGTGCTTCGATTATTTTTTGTTTTACATAATTATTAATCATTGTTTTTGTAAGAAGTTTATTTTCTTTTTCTTCTTTCTCATATATGTAGTTACTTAAATATTTGTGTATAAATGTTACTACTTGGTCTAAATATAATTCTATATCTGGTAGTTCGTTCCATCTAGGGATGGAAAATTTGAAATTATTAGTTTGCATTGTTTATCTCCTTGATATTTCTGATATTAATAGTTTAGCACGTTTTTTAAAAAAAATCAATAAACACTTGAAAAAAATCGAGTAATAGTATAGAATAAAGATGCCTGAAAATGGTAATAATAAAAAAATAAAAATACAGAGATGTATAGAAGGAGGAATGATTTATGGCAGTAAAGGTAGCCATTAATGGTTTTGGAAGGATTGGACGTTTAGCGTTTAGACAAATGTTTGGAGTAGAAGGATATGAAATAGTTGCAATAAATGATTTAACAAGTACAGAGATGTTAGCACATTTATTAAAATATGATTCAGCACAAGGAAGATACGCAAAAGCGGATACAGTTAAGGCAGGAGAAGATTCAATAACAGTAGATGGAAAAACAATAAAAGTATATGCAATGGCAAATGCAGCAGAACTACCTTGGGGAGAAATTGGGGTAGATGTTGTTTTAGAATGTACAGGCTTCTATACAACAAAAGAAAAAGCACAAGCACATATTGATGCAGGAGCAAAAAAGGTTGTAATATCTGCACCGGCAGGAAAAGATTTACCAACAATAGT
>CANQRS010000032.1 GCA_947626295.1 uncultured Clostridia bacterium | reverse complement strand
CTACTTTTATATCATACTTCGTATTTTGCTCTAGTCCCTCAAATTTATAGCTTGTACCTTGTACTTCTATTGGCGGTTCTGTATAACTTGTTTCTTCGCTTTTTTCGTTTTTCTTTATGTAATACTTATATGTTGCATCTGGCGATATTCCCGACTCCATATCTGCATCTTCTTCTGTTTTTACATTTACCGTTATACTATTTGTCTTTGGACTCTCTGCTGTCAATGTTACTCTTGGTGCAATCTTATCTATATACAAATTTATTATTTCATCATATTTTAATATTTCTCCTAAAGCATTTTTAACCCATATTTCTATCCCTTCTGTTTTCTTACTATATGTTGCCGTATTTCCTTCTTGCCAATCTTTTCCTCCATTAAAACTATATGGCTTACTATCCAATTCGCCCATCTCTGCTGTTACTGTTAATGTTACATCTTCTTTTACCCAATTCTTTGGATATTCACTTACTGCTAATTTATACATATTTTCTTCTATCGTCTTTGAGTCCATCTTTCCTTCTTCATTTACTGCTACTACTTTTATGTAATATTTTCCTGGTGTCAAATTCTTGTATGTATATTTTGCCTCTTTACTATTTCCATCTGCACTCTCTAAACTATCTTCTGCATTCTCTAGTTCTTCTAATGTATTTGCTATGAAGTAATAATATGTTCCTCCTTCCATTCTTGATGCTTTTACTGTTATTCCTATACTTGAATTTGTTTTTTCTACTACTGTTATTTGTCTTATTCTTGGGCCTGTTACTTTTCCTCTTCCTTCATAATCTGTCTCTAAATTATCATTTTCGTCTATATCTACATCATATATCTTTCCATCTACTTCTACCTTTGGCTTTCCTGTTTCTTTATCTTTTTCTGTTGGATAGCCTTTATCTTCTAAATACTCTACAAACTTATCTAAATCTACATCTCCATATTTATCTTTGCCTACACTCTCTAAATATTCTCTTTGTAGTTGTTCACTTCCTTCTGCTGCATCTGTACTTTCTGCAGCCTCTCCTGCTCTCTCTATTAGTCCATCTCCTGTGAACATTACTAATGTTATACTGGCTAATATTATTAACACTATTATTGTTATTATCAACACCGCTAATGTTATTCCTTTGTTGTCTTTTATTTTCTTTAATCGTTCTTTCATAATTTCATCCTTTCTGTTTTTATTATTTTCTCAAACATTTTGTTTCTCTACAAACCAAAAAAATATACTCTATATCGTAACCATATAATTCTGCCAACTTTTCCTTTACCTTATCACTAGGATTTCTTTCCCCCCTTTCTAGCATTGACAAATATTCTTTAGTTATAGCCAACATATTTGCTGCTTGTCCTTGTGTCAATTTTTTTTCTTTTCTTAGCTGTTTCAACGTTTTCATTATTCATCACCTTCCTCTCTATAACATTTAAAATACTAGCACTTAAATCCTTATGCTATGGAACAATTACGAAGTCAATATACGAACTTACAAGTATAATTTTTTACTTTTTCTAAAACGATTTGTTTTATATGTGTCGTATGGTATCAAACAATTTGTTTGTTGTCAATATTTTTGTTTTAGTTTTAAAACAATTTGTTTTTATCCCTTGCGAGAGTAAGAAATAAATTTTTGATAAAATTTTACAAATAGAACTAAAAGTTTTATTTTAAATTTTCAAAATATTATTGTATTTAAAGACATTTACTAATTTTCAACTTTAATAAATATTCAATGAACTTTTTAAACATCTTCTGTAAAACAAAGTATTTTCATTATGCAAAAAAGAAGTATTAAAATCTATATTTCAATACTTCTTTTAATGCACCTCATTAAAAAATACTTTCTATTTTCTAAAATGACCAAATACCATAAATATAGAAGAATAAACAAAATAGCAATATTTTTAAGGTAGAGAATCAATATGCTACTAACAAAAGTAAATATAATGACCGTTACATTTGATATTAAATTCACGTATTTATTAGCCTTTTGACTTCCGATTATAATCTTAAAAAAGCTTTTTATTGCTCTGCCGCCATCTAATGGAAAAATTGGGATAAGGTTAAATATAAATATCACTAGATTACAATAAATTAACCAAAGTATATTTTCCCATTTAAAATCCCAATATATTACAATAAAAATTACCGCTAAAATTATATTTACTAAAGGACCTGCCATTACAATAAAGATTTTCTTTAATTCCGCTATGTTTGAATTTAGCACTTTTTCATTATAATCCTTGATATTAGCCCTTAAATCGCAAAAGAACCCAAAAGGCATTAATTCCACTTGCTCAACTTTAAATCCCAACATCATAGCCACAATTATATGTGCACATTCGTGTATAAAACAAAACAACATTATTAATATGTATATTTTTAATTGATTAGTTAAAAAAAACAACGCCAAAAAAAATAAAATTTTCAAATCAAGTTTAAATTTCATAAGCTCCCTTTTATATATCCAAAATTAATTGAGGGTCAACCTTTCTATCTTCTATTCTTATTTCAAAATGAAGGTGTGGTCCAGTAGAATTGCCTGTACTTCCCACTTCTGCAATTTCTTGACCTTGTACAACTTTATCCCCCTCTTTTAAATAAAGCTTTTGACAATGTGCATAGATTATAATTATATCTCCACTTTTTACCTGATAATGCTTTCCATAATCACCTTCTGATGATGCTAGAATAATCTCCCCATCTGTTGCAGATTTTATCTTAGTTCCAGCAACTGCTGCAATATCCAAGCCTGTATGATATTTCGGTACTGTACTGACTGTTGGATTTCTCCAGCCAAAAGTAGAACTAATTCTTCCCTCTATAGGTTTTATAAAACTTATTTCGGACTTTATCTTTTTTGCATCTTTCTCCATTTGAGAACTTGTATCATCTTTACTACTCTTTTCACTCTCAGTATCTTCCGCTCCACCTACATTTTCTGAACTTGTATCTTTTGAATCTGAAGTTTCAGAATCCTTTTCATTTGAATCCTCTGTTGCTTCAGAATTTTCTTCACCACTTGCCGCTTCTCCACTCAAATCATTATTCTGCCCTTCAGTCGTTTCTTTGTTTAATTGCTCCTCATCTGCTTCAGCTCCTTCTTTTTGCTGATTTCCCTTTTTCAAAATATTCGCTTCAAAATATGACTTAGCACTATCATACATTTCTCCCATATTCATCTTCTCTGTAAAAAAACTATTTACATCATTCTGAAATCCTTCCGAAAAAATATACTGTCTATTATTGACTGTATAAAAAGCTATATATATGACCAAACATAAAAATATTTGCATCATCATTTTCTTTCTATTCTTTTTCCTAATCAGCTTTAATTCATCAATACCATTAGTCTCCTGCCTATTTTTCTTTGCTTCAACATTAAAACCTTCATTTAATGTTGTATCTTGACCAATTTTCTTATTATATCTTTCCTCTGCTCTCCTAATTCTCTCCTCTACAGACATCGTTCTTTCCATATCGCTCACATTCCTTCCAAGCAAACTTACACTTCACTTTGTTTAATTATATGCTTGGATTAAATGTTTATGATACAAAAACTAAATTAAAGTTTTCATTAATGCAATAAATAATACTATACTAACTACTATACTATAAGTTTTTAATCTTCTATATTTTTTATCTATACCGCTCTTGAAATTTTTACCTTTTTTATTTTTCTCAAGTTCAGAAATATAATTTGAAATTATATATTCTGCCTCCTTAACAACATAATCCTTCTCATTTCCATTCTCAATATACTTTGACTTTGCACTATTCTCAACATACTCAAGTCTTTTTGCATTTTTGTTTGCCTTCAAAATAACTATTGCCTCATCTATCAAATTTGATGGTAAATGCTTTAAAACAACTATATTTTTCATATTACTAATTTCCATACTCAACCGTCCTTTCATAGATATTATTACCATATCTGATAAATTTAAACATAAAAGGCTGTATAAACTTAAGTTTACACAACCTTTAAAAATACGACTATTACGCCTTTTTATTATACTTATTTATAACATCATTTGTAAATTTATATACTTGTTTATGTTTCACACTTTTAGAATTTTTAAATTCTATTAATGCAGAAGGACAATTATATTGACTATGTACATATCCAAAAAGATATCCACTTGATGTCCCATATACATTCTTCTTAGCCTTCTTAAGACCTATCTTGCTTTTAGCACTATTGCAAATTGCAGGAGTTCCTAAGCTCTCATTAAGCCACCCGTGAAAATCTATAAACACATTTGCTTTATACTTTTTCAAGAAATCTCTAAAAGCCCTAGTCTCTTTAGCTTTAAACTTTCCATTCTTGAAATCTCTATTCATATCTATATGTTTATATGTACATCTACCATAAGCTTTACTACATTGCCTTAAATTATTCTTTCCCGCAATCGTTCCATCTGGATTTAAACAAGGAATTATAATTACTCTCATATTCTTTAATTTACTTGGATTATCTGCATAATACTCTACCAATTTATTTGCTTCTTTAACTAAAACTTTTCCATCTTTCCAATATTCATCCTCAAAACCGTGAATTGCAAAAGTCATTATAAATGTTTTTGTTGTCTTTTTATTTCCAACTATCTCATAAGCCTCTAATATTCTTCCCTTTGCTGACTTTCCATATTTAATCCTTGTTACCCTTTTATTATTCAAGGAGATTTGATAAGCATCTACATTTAATGCAAGGCAATCATCTACTACCTTAACTTTTATCTTTTCAGAAACTCCATTATATAGCTTTAATGTAATAGTAGCAGTTCCTTTTGATACACCTGTTACTACTCCATCACTTGATACCTTAGCAACTTTTTTATTTGAACTCTTAAAAGTTTTATGATATGATGCTGCACCATTTAAATCATATTCAATCTTATACTTACTAGAATTCACCTGTACTTTGTTATTTGAATTTGTTATTTTAACTTTTCCCTTTTGAGGTGCCTTCTTTACCTTTACTGTACAAACGCTCTTCTTACCATTAGATGTTTTTACTGTAATCTTTACTGTTCCTTTTGACTTAGCTTTTACCACACCTTTTTTACTTACAGTAGCAATCTTTTTATCACTTGATGTGTATTTTACACTTTTTGGCTTTGTATTTTTAGGTAATTTATATGAAAGTGTATATTCTTCACCTACACCTAATGTTAGCTTTGACTTATTTAATTTTATATATTTTGGATTTTGACTAACTTTTTTAACTGTAGATGAACTACTTTTAGCCGCATATACATAATTAGTATCATAATCCATAAACATAAATGTAGCACTTACAACAATCAATATTAAAATTTTCAAATAATTTTTCTTCATTATTATCTCCCCTTTTACATTTTACTTGGCATATTAATTCCTAACAAATTAGCCCCTTTTTCTAAAACTTTACCTGTTACCATAGTCAAATATACTCTAGCACTTTGAACCTTTTTATCATCACAAATAATTTTATTTTCATTATAAAAACTACTAAAAGCCTTTGATAAATCAATTAAAAATCTTGCTAAAAATGATGGCTCATTTTTTGAAATAACCTGTTCCAATACATTTCCAAAACTACTTATTAATTTTATAATATTCATAGAATATTCATCTTTTAATACATTTACATCAACATCACTTACATCTGGAATTTCTCCTGCCTTTTCTAATATGCTCTTTGTTCTAACATAAGTATATTGAATATATGGACCTGTTTCCCCTTGAAAATTCAACATTGCATTTATATCAAATACCTCATCTTTAATCCTATTTGTTGACAAATTATTAAAAATTACTGCTCCGACTCCAACTTTTTTTGCTGTATCCTCCTTATTTTCTAAATTTGGATTTTTCTCCTCCATAATCCTTTGAGCCTCAGATATTGTCTCATTTAGCAAATCTTCTACTTTAACAAAATTTCCTAATCTAGTAGACATTCTTCCTGTTGCTAATCTAACAAAGCCATAAGGAACGTGCTCTAATCCATCTGTATATTTTTTATCTAGTCCCATAAGTTTTGCTACTTCAAATATCTGCTTGAAATGTAAATTTTGTTCATAACTTGTTACATATATACATTTATCAAAATCATAAGTTCTTGCTCTATATAAAACAGCAGCTAAATCCCTAGTCGCATATATTGTTGAGCCATTTGACTTACAAATTATACAAGGTGTATCAATACCTTTATCTGATAAATCTATTATTCTTGCACCTTCTGATTCTACAAGCTTTCCTGTTTTTTCTAAAATCTGTATAACTTCATCTGTTTTATCAGCCATAGCAGCTTCTCCGTCCCAAGAATCAAATTTACTTCCAAGTAAGTCATATATTTTTTGAAATTCCTTTATACTCAAATCTTTAAATTCCTGCCATAATTTTTTACAATAGTCATCTCCATTTTCAAGTAATCTGAAATTTTCCCTACATTGCTCCATAACAGATTCATCTTCTTTACAAAGATTATTTATCCTTACATAAATCTTTGCCAATTCTTCTATAGGATTTTCTTCAAGATTATATTCATCTGACCACCTTTTATATCCTTCTATCAATTTTCCAAATTGAGTTCCATAATCTCCTAAATAATTTATCCCAATAACATTATATCCTAAATATTCATATATATTATATAATGCTCCTCCAATTACAGTAGTCTTTAAATGCCCTATATGGAATGGCTTAGCAATATTAGGTGCAGAATAATCTATTACAACATTTTTCCCCTTACCAATATTTGATTTACCATATTCTTCATCTCTTAATACTTGCATTATTAATATTTCTTTATTAATATAAAAATTAATATATCCACCAATTACATCAACTTTTTCTATATTGTCACTTAAATCATTTTCAATACTTTCCTTTATTTCAGATGCAATAATTTGAGGTGCTTTTTTTAACGTTTTTGCAAGTTTAAAGCACGGAAAAGAATAATCACCATTCTCCTGTGTTTTTGGAACTTCAATAAAACTTTTTATTTCATTTTCTTCCATATTTGTTGCTTTAGAAATATATTTAGCTATTTCCTCCTTAAAATCTACCATTATGTTTAATCTCCTATTCTTATTCAAAATAATCTAACTTCATAGCCTTTTTTATTTTTTTCATTATTCGCTTTGCTTCTAACTGTGCTTTTGCAGTTCCCTCCATAAGAATTTTATCAACAATTTCTGGATGAGCTTCATAATATGCTCTTTTTTCTCTGATTGGTCTTAAAAACTCTACAATATTATTTATTAATTGCTTCTTACATACAACACATCCACGTTTTCCTGCCCTGCACTCTTCACAAACAGTCTTACACTCTTCCTCTGTTGAAAATAATTTATGATAATATGATACCATACATACATCTGGATTTCCTAAATCATCTTTTCTTATCCTATTAGGGTCTGTTACAGCACTCATAACCTTTTTACTTATTTCTTCTTCACTATCAGAAATATATATAGCATTTCCTAGAGATTTCCCCATTTTCTCATTTCCATCTAGCCCTTTTATTCTCTTAGCTTTAGATAGCAATGCTTGTGGCTCTCTTAATACCTCACCATAAATACTATTAAATTTTCTTACTATTTCTCTACATTGCTCTATTAGTGGCTCTTGGTCCTCTCCAACTGGAATTATATTTCCATCTAAAATAGTTATATCTGCGGCTTGGCTTACAGGATATCCTAAAAATCCATAAGTAACACTTTCACCAAACAATGCCTTTTTTTGTGCAATTTCAGTTTTAACCGTAGGGTTTCTCTCTAATCTAGCTATTGTAACTAGATTAGAATAAAATACTGTTAACTCTGCTGTTTCTGGTATCATTGATTGTATATATATTGTTGTTTTTTCTGGATTTATACCACAAGATAAGTAATCTATAACTACTTCTCTTACATTTTTTCTAACCTTTTCAGGATTATTGAAATTATCTGTCAAAGCCTGAACATCTGCTACTAATATATATGTTTCATACTCATCTTGCAATTTTACTCTATTTTGAATAGAACCAAAGTAATGCCCAATATGAAGTCTACCAGTAGGTCTATCTCCTGTTAATATTCTCTTTTTTTCCTCCATTTTCTTTCTCCTTATATTTTCTTTATTTCATATCCATCTTTTGTATCAACAATTTCATATCCTTTAGATAAAATATCATCTCTTATCTTATCTGACTCATTCCAATCTTTGTTCTGTCTTGCCAAACTTCTTTGCTCTGCAAGTTCTATTATTTCTTTTGGAATATCTACTTCTTCTTTTTTATCAATTTTTAATGCTAGAACAGTATCAAATTTTTTCAATAGCTCTGCTAACTTTTTCGATTTATTCTTGTATTTTATAACGTCCCAAACTACACTCATCGCGATAGGCATATTTAAGTCATCATTTATTGCTTTATGAAATTTCTCTTCAAATTCTGAAACAATATCATCACTTACATCTTCATTTCCATTTAGATGTTTTTGATATCCTTCTCTTAGTTTTATCAATGCTTTAGCATTAGCCTCAATTACCTCCCAAGTAAAATTGATTTTTACTCTATAACTGCACGAATAATTAAATAATCTATAAGCTAATGGCTCATATCCTCTTTGCTCAATATCTTTAATAAGATATGCATTACCTAAACTCTTTCCCATTCTTCCACCATTAATTAATAAAAATTCTCCGTGCATCCAGAATCTTGCTGGATTTTTACCACAAGCTCCTATGCTTTGTGCTATTTCGTTTTCGTGGTGTGTTGGAATCAAGTCTATTCCTCCTGTATGTATATCAAATGTTTCTCCTAAATATTTCTTTCCCATAGCAGAACACTCAATATGCCATCCTGGATAACTTAGCCCCCAAGGGCTATCCCATTTCATCAAATGATTTTCTGGTGCCTTTATCCAAAGTGCAAAATCATACGGATTTCTTTTTTCATTATCAACTTCTACTCTAGCTCCCGCTTTTTGAGATTGTAAATCTATTCCAGATAATACACCATATCTTTCAAGTTTAGATACATCAAAATATATTGCTGTAGATGTTTCATAAGCATATCCATTTTCAATTAATTTCTTTACATATTCTATCATTTCTGGAATATGGTCTGTTGCTTTACAAACTATTTCTGGAGTTTCTATATTCAATTTTTCTAAATCATCAAAAAATAGTTTTGTGTAATGTTCTGCTATTTGTAAAGGAGTTTTTTTCATTTCTTTGGCAGACTTTATCATCTTGTCTTCTCCTTCATCTCCATCTGATACCAAATGCCCTACATCTGTTATATTCATAACGTGTTTTAATGTATATCCATTATATTTTAAAACTCTTCTTAATACATCTTGAAATATATTTGTTCTCATATTGCCTATTGTCGCATCTTTATAAACGGTTGGACCACAAGAGTACATCCTAACCTGTTTTCCTTCTTGTGGCTCAAACTTTTCTTTTTTCTTTGTTAATGTATTATATAAATATAAATCCATTACCCTTTTATCCCTCCTTTATTTTATTTTGGAGAAAATTTTGCTTAACTTATTCATCATCATCTGTTTCGTCATCATCATCAGAATTTTGAGGTTTATTTGGTTTTTGAGTGTTCGTACTTGTATTTGTACTTGTACTCGTATTTGTACTTGTGCTTGTATTGGTATTTGTACTAGGAGTTACTGATGATTTTTCCTTTACAGTTATTTTTCTTTGTACAGTTGCACTTTCATTCTTAGAATTTGTTACTGTATATGTTATAGTATAAGTTCCTGCCTTAGATGTGTTTACATTTCCTGAAATCACTATTTTTCCGGTTATATCTCCGTCATTACCATCTGTTGCTTTTGCACCTTTCTCTACATAATTTTCTCCTACATTTAAAGTAATATTTGTATCACCTATCAAGGTAATTTCTGGTCCTGACTGTCCTTCTCCATCTTCTACTGGTTTTGTATGTACTTTACATCTTTGTGTAGGTGCTTTTTGTTTAGAGCTTGTTAAATTAGTCCACAATCCTAGTCTTTCTTTTTGTACTATATAAGAATAATATTTAGTTTCAACTTTTGGACAAAAGTCTGTTGCTAAATCTCCTGTTTCCTCACATATTTTTACTGCACTTGAACCTTCATCACATTCTGCTGGTTCTTCACCTTTTACAAATATCTCATTATATGTTGATGAACAGCCCTTTACTGCCTTTAATCCTGTTTGTTTACATACTTTTACTGTAACTATTCCATTTGGTTTTTCAAATTTTGAAGCCTTTTTTCCTTTATGTATAGAAGTCATTACTGCGTCAAATACTCTTCCTGCTGGGCTTATACCACTAGACCTTACATATTCATTCTCATCATATCCATACCACGTTGCTGATGTATAATAATTTGTAAATCCACATAGCCATCTATCATTATGCTCATTTGTTGTTCCTGTTTTTGCAGCTAAATCTATTCCTGATAATTTACAATATGTTGCTGTACCATTTTTTGCCGTAACTACAGATGTTAATAAATCTTTTAATATATATGCGTTTTGTTCTGAACATACTCTTGTTTCTTCTTGTTCTGGTTCATATACAATTTTACCACTAGAATCTTCTATTTTTGTGTAGAATAAAGGTGTTCTATATACACCATTATTTTCTATTGTTGCATACGCTCCAGCCATTTCAAGTGGAGTTATACCTTTACTTAATCCACCTAAAGCTAATGATAATCCTATATCTCTTGCAGAATCTAATGTTGTTATTCCCATTTTCTTTAAATATGATGTAGAAACATTATTAGTTAATTCTGACATTATTTTTACAAATGGTACGTTTTGAGAAGTTGTAATTGCACTTCTTACACTTATTAATCCTTTATATGAACTTTCATCTACTGGTTTATAGTTACCTGGGAATTCTGTTGCACAATCATTATATACTGTTGCAGCAGTAAGCATACCTTCTTCTAATCCAGGAAGTACATCTGCTAAAGGTTTTATAGAAGAACCTGTTGGTCTTGGAGATTGTGTTGCTCTATTTAGTCCTCTAGCAGTTGTTTTTTCTCCTAATCCTCCTACACAGCCTGCTACACAACCTGTTTCATTATCTATAACTACCATTGCAGCTTGACTGTTTACATAGTTTCCATCTTCATCTTTTGTTTTCCTTGATTTTTGTGTATAACTACTTCCATTTTTTTGCATTATATTTTCCATTTTTTCTTGAACATCTTCGTCTTGTGTAGAATAAATCCTCAATCCTGCACCATATACATAAGTTGTTGCCATTTCTTTAGACCAATTTTTTGATTCTGCTATATCATTTATTACTTGTGATATTGTTGCATCTGTATGATATGAATATACATTTGCCCTTTGTTTTGATTCTTCAAATTTTATTCCTTTATCAACTTCTGATACAGCATTGTCGTAATCTGATTGAGTTATATAACCTAACTCTAACATTTTTCCTAATACAGTCTTAGTTCTTGTATTTATCTTTTCTTTTTTTGCATCACTTTTATCATATCCATTATCTCCATAAGGATTATATGAATTTGGTGCATTGTTAATTCCTGCTAAAAAGGCACATTCCACTATACTTAAATCTTTTGCTGATTTATTAAAATAGTACTCTGAACCTACTTCTACTCCGTAATTTTGTCCTCCAACAAAGATTAAGTTTAGATACAATTCAAGTATTTGATTTTTTGAAAGCATTTGCTCTATTTGATATGCTTTTGCCCATTCTTTTACTTTTCTTTTTATACCTGCCATACCACTTTTTTCAGATTCTTTAGTTATGTTTTTTACCAACTGTTGTGTTATTGTACTTCCTCCGAAAGAAGAACTTCCTCTATGTAATACATAAGTAAATATTGCCCCTCCAGTTCTTTTTATATCAACACCTCTGTGTGAATAAAATCTTTCATCTTCTATAGCCACATACGCTTTTAGTAAATTTTCTGACATATCTTCTAGCTTGATTATTTTTCTGTTTTCATCTCCATTAAGTTCTGCTAATACATTGTCTTTTTTATCTAATATTACTGAGTTTCCTGCTATTTCTAGTTCTTCTCTTTTTATCTCAAAGTCTTGCCCCCAATTTCCATATACCATTCCAACTATTATTCCAGTACCTATTACAATTGATACTATTATTAATAGTACTACTATTCTTATAGTTAAAGCAGCTTTAGGGTGTCTTTTTGAAAATTTGACTTTTTTGCCATTTCCCTTCTTATTGTTTTTTGTTATTTGTTTATTTCCTTTTTTATTTTCCATTTTTTATTATATGTTAGTTATTTTTACTAACAATCTCCTTTCTTCTTTTCAGAAAAATTTAATTTTGTTACTCTAACATTTTTATTTATACATTATATTATAAATTACCAAAAAATGCAATAGTTAAAATTTTTTAGGGCTACTTATTGAAATTTTACATTTATAAATATATAATAAATCAAAAAAGAAAGGGAGTAATGATATGGGAAAATTATTTGCAATAGATGGTACTGATGGTAGTGGTAAACAAACTCAATTCGATAAATTATGTGAAAGACTAACAAAACAAGGAATAGATTTTAGGACTGTTAGCTTTCCAAATTATGATAGCGACTCATCAGCTTTAGTTAAAATGTATTTAGCAGGAGACTTTGGAAAAGATGCTAAAGATGTAAGTGCATATATAGCATCAACTTTTTATGCTGCAGATAGATATGCAACATTTAAAACTCAAGGTTATGAAGAATATTATAATAATGGAGGAATTATATTAGCAGACAGATATACTACAGCCAATATGGTTCATCAAGCTGGAAAAATTGCTGACCCTAAGGAAAGGCAAAAATTTTTAGATTGGCTTTGGGATTTTGAATTTAATTTATATTCTCTTCCTATACCTACAAAAGTATTTTTCTTGAATATGCCTGTAGAATATTCTTTAAAACTTATTCAAGATAGAGAAAACAAAATCACACATCAAGCTCAAAAAGATATACACGAAAGAGATAAATCACATTTAATTGATAGCTATAATGCCGCGTGTTCATTAGCTGACCAATATGATTGGTATGAAGTAAAATGTGTTAAAGATGGAAATATAAGAACTATTGATGATATACACGAAGAAATTTTTAATGAATTTATTAAACACATATAATAGTTGCAAAATCCCTAAAAATATTATATATTAGATAATGGAGGTTTTATATAACCTCCATTCAAATATGAAAGGAATAGGTTAGTATGAACAAATTTTATTTAGACAAATTAGAATATAATAAAATCCTAGATAATTTATCTACATTTTGTAATACTTATATTGGAAAAGAATATTCATTATCTTTGATGCCTTTAAACAATAAACTTGAAGTACAAAAAATTCTTAAAGAAACAGAACAGGCTGTACAACTTATTGAAAGAAATGGTTCAGCACCTATTTCTGATATAGCAAATATTGATGTATATATTAAAATACTTGAAAGTCATAATGCTTTATCTATCAAGGCTTTGTTAGATATATGTAATATTTTAAATATGGCTGATGAATTAAAAAATTACTTTTCTACTTTTTCTGATGAAGAATCATTTAATTTATTAGCTATATATTTTTCTGAACTTTACATAAACAGTTCTATTACTTCTAAAATTCAAAAATGTATATTAGATGCAGATACTATATCAGACAATGCTTCTCCAACCTTAATGAGTATTAGAAAAAAATATAGACAAACTGAACAAGATATTAAAAATAAACTAAATTCAATTTTACATTCTTCTACTTACTCAAAATATATGCAAGAAAACATAGTAACAATTAGAAATGATAGATATGTTATACCAGTAAAACAGGAATATAGAAATCAAATAAAAGGATTTATTCACGATATGTCCTCAAGCGGTTCTACCGTTTTTATTGAGCCAATCGCTATATTTGAAGCCAATAATTTATTAAATAATTTAAAGATTGAAGAAAATAACGAAATTTTAAAAATTTTAAAAGATTTAAGTAACCTATTATCACCTTATTCAGAAGAAATACTTAACAATTCTAAGATAATAGGAAAATTAGACTTTATTTTTGCTAAAGCCAAATATTCAAATAGTATAAAAGGTATTACACCTATAATAAATACAGAAAAATATATTAATTTAATAAAGGCTAGGCACCCTTTAATTGATTCTAAAAATGTAGTGCCTATTTCTATCAATATAGGTAAAGATTTTTCTTTACTTATAATAACAGGTCCAAATACAGGAGGAAAAACTGTTGCTTTAAAGACTGTAGGGCTTCTTACCTGTATGGCTTGTAGTGGACTAAACATACCAGCTGAAGAACATTCCAGTATATATGTTTTTGATGAAGTTTTTGCTGATATTGGAGATGACCAAAGTATATCAGATTCTTTAAGTACATTTTCAAGTCACATAAAAAACATTTCAAATATCGTAAATACAGCCACACCAAACAGTTTAATTTTGGTAGATGAGCTGGGTTCTGGTACAGACCCATTAGAAGGTGCAAATTTAGCTGTAAGTATTTTAGAATATTTTAAAAATAACGATATTCTTACATTTGCTACAACTCACTATCAAGAACTCAAGCAATATGCTTTAGCTACTCCTAAAGTACAAAATGCAAGTGTGGAATTTGATATTGAGAACTTAAAGCCAACATATAAGTTATTAATTGGCATTCCCGGTAAAAGTAATGCTTTTGCAATTAGTAAAAAATTGGGACTAAAACAAGAGATTTTGGATAAAGCCAATTCTTTATTATCTAAACAAGATGTTGACTTTGAAAATATCTTGAAAAAAATATATGATGATAAACTAAAAATCGAAAAAGAAAAAGAGGAAATTGAAAAAACTCTTAATCAAGTAACTTTACTAAGAAACAATCTACAAAAAGATGATTCTAAAATAAAAGCACAAGAAAAAGATATTATAAATAAAGCTAAACTTGAAGCTAGAAAAATTTTACTTGAAGCAAAAGATGAAGCTACTTCACTAATTCATCAAATCAAAGATATCTCAAATAATAGTTCTTTAAAAGAGCTTCACAATATCCGAAATAGTTTAAATGAATCCATCAAAAATATCTCACTTACTGGAAATGATATGCTTGATGTATCTCCTATTGATATCACAAAAATTATGCCTAATGCAAAAGTTTTTGTTAGTACATTAGGTCAAAACGGAATTGTACTCTCTAATATAAATAAATCTAACGAAGTTCAAGTTCAAATTGGTATGATAAAAACACATATAAATATTAAATATCTTGAAGAACCTAAAAACTTAAAAAGTGACTTGACAAAACCTATAATAGCTTCTAGCAAAACTGTTTCTAAAACTAGAACTGCAAATTCTGAAATTAACGTTATAGGACTATCTGTCGACGAAGCCCTTCCTCTAGTTGATAAATTTTTAGATGATTGCTTTTTAGCTAAACTTCAAACTTGCCGTATAGTTCACGGAAAAGGTACAGGTAAACTTCGTCAAGGAATTCACTCATTTTTAAAAAAGCATAAACGTGTTAAATCTTTTAGGACTGGAACTTATTGTGAAGGTGAAATGGGAGCAACTATTGTTGAACTATACTAAAAAAGAGAGAATAAATAAAGTGATTATTTATTCTCTCTTTTTTTATATACAATTATTTAATTCTTCTATAATCTTATCTTTATCCATATTTCTTCCAATAAACACTAATTTTACCATTCTGTCTCCAACCTCGTTATCCCAGTCCTTCAAAACTTCTGGATTTTGTGCGATTATTTCATCTAATTCAGTTTTTGGCGCTGATGCAATCCAATATCCAGACTGAGCAACAGTCATTTGACGACCAGCTTGTTCAAATAAATATGACATATCATAATCATTTGCAAACCAAACTAACCCTTTACATCTAATAACACTACTTGGAAATCTCTCATTAGCAAAATCCTCAAACTTTTTATCATCAAAAGGCTTCCTAGAAGTATATACAAATGTAGAAATACCATATTCCTCCGCTTCTCCTTCTTCATCGTGGTGATGATGATGATGCTCGTGATGATGCTCATCGTGTTTATGATGTTCTTCTTCCTCTTCTTCATCTTCTTTTTCTAATTCTCGTATCCACCCTGCCGAAGAAGAAATTCTTTCAAAATCAAAATTATTAGTATCCATTATCTCTTTTACATCAACCTTTGCATAATTTGTTTCAATTATTTTCGCAGTTGGCTGTAAAGACTTAATAACAGCTTTTACCTCATTTAATTGCTCTTTACTTATTTCATCAACTTTATTTAACACTATAACATTACAAAACTCAATCTGTTGTATTAAAAGATTTTCTATATCTTCATCATCAATATCTTCTTTTACTAAATCCTCTCCACAGCCAAATTCTGTAGCTAAACGTAAAGCATCTACAACTGTAACAACATTATCCAATTTACAAATCTTTGGCAATCCATATTGTTCCATTGAGTTTGCAAGCATAGTTATAGTTTGAGCTATTGGCAATGGCTCACATATTCCACTAGCCTCTATTAAAATATAGTCAAACTTTCTTAACTTCAATATTTCAACAATCTGATTCATTAAATCTTCTTTAAGAGTACAACAAATACACCCATTTTGTAATGGAACTACATTCCCCTTATCTGCTTCTTCAATAAATCCTCCGTCTGCAATCAATTTAGCATCAATATTAACCTCGCCAATATCATTTACAATAACAGCTACCTTATATCCTTCTTGATTTGTCAAAATATGATTCATTAATGTAGTCTTTCCTGCCCCTAAATATCCTGTTAATATCGTTATTGGCGTACTTTTTAATTTTTCCATATTATCACACTTCCCTATTTAAAATCCAATCTCTCAAAATTTTAATCATTCATTTTTTCTTTAATCTTAACTAATATATTAAGTGCATCAATAGGTGTAAGTTCATTAAGATTAACCTTATCCAATTCTTGAGCAATTTCAGCTAATTTATAATTAAACATATCAAATTGACCACTTACTTGTTTCTTATCTTCTTTTTCCATATTTTTGCTATTTAATACACTCTTTCTTTCAATAGAACGTAAAATCTTATTTGCTCTAGTTGTTACATCTTTTGGAACTCCTGCTAATTTTGCTACGTGAATTCCATAACTCTCATCTGTTCCGCCTCTTACTATTTTACGCAAAAATATGATATCTTCTCCCTTTTCCTTAACAGCTATCGAATAATTCTTTATGCCTTCAATTTTCTCCTCTAAATCTGTAAGCTCGTGATAATGAGTTGCAAATAAAGTCTTTGCACCACATCTTTCCTTATCAGCAATAAATTCAGCTACTGACCACGCAATAGATAACCCATCAAAAGTTGATGTTCCTCTACCTATTTCATCTAATATAATTAAGCTATTTTCTGTAGCCTCTTTTAAAATAGAAGCCACTTCCATCATCTCAACCATAAATGTACTTTGTCCCATACTTAAATCATCAGAAGCACCAACTCTTGTAAAAATCTTATCTACAACACCAATTTTAGCTGATGTTGCTGGTACAAAACTTCCTATTTGTGCCATTAAAGTAATTAATGCAACCTGTCTCATAAAAGTTGACTTTCCTGCCATATTAGGACCAGTAATAATTGATAATCTGTTATCACCTTTATCTAAATATGTATCATTTGACACGAACTCACCTGATGGCAACATCTTTTCTATTACAGGGTGTCTTCCTTCAACAATATCTATAACTCCTGAATCTGTTACTTCTGGTCTACAATAATTCATATCCTCTGCAACCTGTGCAAATGATGTTATAACATCTAACTCTGATACTATTTCAGCAGACTTTTGCAACCTTATTACATTTGACGCTATTTCTTTTCTGATTTTATCAAATACCTCTAGCTCTAGCTTTATTACCTTTTCTTCTGCTCCCAAAATTTGATTTTCTAAATTTTTAAGCTCCTCTGTAATATATCTTTCTCCATTTGTTAAAGTTTGTTTTCGTATATAAGTGTCTGGCACCATTTTTTTGTATGTATTAGTAACTTCAATATAATATCCAAATACTTTGTTATATCCTACTTTTAAAGACTTTATACCTGTTTTTTCTCTTTCATCAGACTCTAATTTCATAAGCCAATTTTTTCCTTCTGTTGTTGCCTTTTTTAAAACATCAATTTCCTCATCATATCCAATTTTTATGTATCCACCATCTTTTGTTACTATTGGTGGGTCATCAATTATAGATTCTTCTATAAGTTGATATATATCTTGTAATTCATCTAAACTCTCATATAGTCCTTTTAAAAGAGTAGCTTTACAACCTGATAAAACTGCCTTAACATCTGGTAATTTTGCTAATGAATTTTTTAATGTTATCATATCTCTTGGAGTTCCATTACCATAAGCCATTTTTCCAGCAAGTCTTTCTATATCATATACTTTTTTTAAATTATCTATTATATCTCCTCTTAAAATAATATCGTCCTTTAATTCTTTTACTGAATCTAGTCTTTTATTAATTTCTACAACATCTATTAATGGGTCATTCAACCATCTCCTTAATAATCTTCCTCCCATAGATGTTGAAGTTTTATCTAATACCCACAATAAAGTTCCTTTTTTAGATTTATCCCTCATCTTTTCTGTAATTTCTAAATTTCTTCTAGCATTTATATCTAAAG
>CANQRS010000031.1 GCA_947626295.1 uncultured Clostridia bacterium | reverse complement strand
CTAGGTTCTTTTGGTATCTCGTAACCATTGTTATTACTGGTTTGTATAGGATTGCGGTTATAATATCTCATCTCCTCTGAAAATATACATCCACAGTATTTTTGCATATACAATCCTAATTCTCTTGCCTTATTCTGTCCCTGTCTAAATCCAATTCTAAAATCTCTATACAAAAATTCCAATCCATATTGTTTTGCTATTTTTTCTCCCAACTCATAAATTAAATTATGTTTTTGATAAGGACTAACTAAAAGCGTAGTAGTAATTGCATCAAAATTATTTTCTTTTGCATATTTAGCTGTTTGCTCTAATCTTATCGGATAACAATAATTAGAACATCTATTATCTACATCATCTACTACATTTTTACAAAATTCTCTTAATCCATAATCTTCTTCAAATATAGCCTCTATATTTATACTCTTAGCATACTCTTTTAATGTATCTCTTCTTGCTTTATATTCTTGATATGGATGAATATTAGGATTATACCAATATAAAGTTGGTTCAATATTTTCATCTCTTAATTTATCTATACAATATACACTACACGGAGCACAACACGTATGCATTAACAATTTCATAAAAAATCCATTCCTTTCTAAAAAATATTATACTTGAAAATCATATCCTAAATGAGCATAAGCTGGTTTTAAAGGAATTCTACCTCTTGGAGTTCTCGCTATAAAACCTATTTGTATCAAATATGGTTCATAAATATCCTCTATTGTATCTATTTCTTCTCCCAAAGATGTAGCTATAGTTTCTATGCCAACTGGTCTTCCCCCATATTGGGTAATCATTATATCCAGCATTTTTCTATCTGTTTCATCTAACCCTATTTCGTCTATCTCTAATTTGTTTAACGCGTGTTTCGTTATTTTCAAGTTTATATTTCCATCTCCCAAAACAGCCGCATAATCTCTAACTCTTTTTAGTAATCTATTTGCAATTCTTGGAGTCCCCCTTGACCTTCTCGCAATCTCTAATGCTGATTCATCATCTATTTCTATTTCTAATATTCCACTTGACCTTTTTACTATTTTCATTAAATCTTCAGGTTCATATAATTCTAATCTGTGAACAATTCCAAATCTATCTCTTAATGGTGTCGCAAGTGAACCTGCTTTTGTTGTTGCCCCTATCAAAGTAAACTTAGGCAAATCTAATCTTATTGACCTTGCACTTGGACCTTTTCCTATTACTATATCTAACGCAAAATCTTCTAATGCAGGATATAATATTTCTTCTACACTTTTATTTAATCTATGAATTTCATCTATAAATAAAACATCAAATTCTGATAAATTTGTAAGCAATGCTGCTAAATCTCCTGCTTTTGTTATAGCTGGTCCTGATGTTATTTTTATGTTTGAATTCATTTCATTTGATATAATTGTAGATAATGTTGTTTTTCCTAAACCTGGAGGTCCATAAAATAAACAATGGTCTAAAGGTTCTCCTCTTTTCTTGGCTGCTTCGATATATATCTTCATATTTTCCTTTACTTTATTTTGTCCTATATATTCTTCCAAAACTTTAGGCCTTAGAGAACTTTCTAATCTTTCTTCTTGTTCATTCCCAGCAATAAGCTCTGGACTTATTAATCTTTCATCTTCCATTTTGTTTCCACATTCTTTCTCTTATCTTTTTACGCAATTATTTTACCATTAAAACTAAAAAATATCAAGCTATTAAGCCTTATAAGAAAAGTATCTTTGCAACCGCACGAATCAAAGAAACTTAAGCTTGTTGCTTTGGAAAAATCTTACGATTTTTTCAAAGACCATAAAACTAGGGAACGAAAAATAATTTTCGTTCCCTATAAAGGTGTTTTGGTTAAACGTTCTTAGCCTTATTAAGCTAAGATTTCGTCTAACCCGATAATCTTTGCAATTTCGTCTGAGTTTTCTACCATTGCAAGCAGAAGCTTTTTAAGTCTCTCTGTCTTTTCACGCGATTTTTCTTCTTCGATAATGCTCTTCACTCTTTCGAGCATTACCTGAAGTAAGTTAGCTAACTCATTCCTCGTTGCATCACGCAATTTGATTTTGTTTAACATCCCAATTGCATCAGCAATGATTCCTCTCACTTCTTCTACCTGTCTGTTATAAAACAGGTTTTCGAAGTCTTTTGCCGCTTTATTCAGAACTGCATTTATTAACGATTCGGAATTTGCTTCATTGAGACTTTGACAAATCTCTTCTAACTGATTTGCCAAATCTTCAAAGCACTTTCTCCGGCTCATCTCCTCAACTTCAACTTCTGCATCTCTAATAATTTCGCCATACTCGTTAATCATATTTCCACCTTTCTTTTACTTCAGTTTTAACTTGTATGCATTATTATTATATCATTTTATGTAAATTTTGTCAATTATACAATTCAATTTCACTTAATTCATCATATAATCAATATCCTTTTTCTTTCTATTTCTCATTTTATCTAAAAATTTCATACACACTGTTAAATATATCATAACAATAAAAAATATAATTCCTACCACTTCTGTTTCTCCAATATACAAAAATGTACAATACATCGTAAGTTGACTACTTGTTGATAAATATAACACTGTTTTTATATCTTTACTTTTTAGCCAAAATATAGTTGGAAATAGCCATAAACAATACCAAGTATTAAAATCTGTAATTAACAATAATAAAAACAACATAATAAACAAATGATATTTTCTTATTAAACTATAAAATGTAACATTCTTTTGTAACAACAATTTCACAACAATATTAATATAATACGCAACAAATATAAATAAAACTAAATCTTTCCAATATTTTACATTTTCATCTAATGCCATATATATAATTTGCGATATAGAACTATTATATTTTCCGTTGCTGTAAAAACAAACCCTCAAATACTGACAAATCCTTTATATACGGATAATAACATACTAGCATCGTTAATAGAAAAATTATTATTGCCTCTCCACATTTAATTACTCGTTTCTTAATATTTTCATTCTTTACTAAGTATATAATTAAAAATGGTAAAATTAGAATCGCCACATACTTTGCTGCTACAGCAATGGATAATATCATTGTAGTTACTAAGAAATCCTTCTTCTTTACTGCAAAATAAATTGCTAGTACTATTAAAAATACAACTAATAAATCATTATGAACACTCGACAACCCTTGCATCAATACCACAGGATTTATTGCATATAATAATGTCATTTTCTTTTTATTTGTTGTCTTCATAATAAGATATGTACTACCTAAATGTATAAACAAATTAAATAATTTATATAGTAACAAGGCTAATCCCAAATTTCCAAATGAAAAAAATGTTAATATGCTACCTACTATTATGCAAACTGGTCCATAAGTTAATTTTTCATTTTTCCATACAGATGCTATTTCTTTGAACATTTCATCTGATACTTGATATTTATCTTCCACATCTTGTACTGATAAATAATATGGATTTTCATTATAATGTGAATTTGCCCATCCATTAGCAATATATGCAAAAATATCTCTGTCACCATACGGCACTATAATACAGAATAAGACTGATATAATTGCAACAAAAATTAATGTTTGTTTATTGTCTTTTAATATTTTTTTACAGTTTTTTATAATTAAAAAATATACCATAAAAAAAGCTACAAAACAAATTAAAAAATATACAAGACTAAAAGTATTACCTCTTTGTAATAATATTCCAAAAGAATAATACATTTCATCTTGTGGCAATATAGTTTTATAATTAAAATAATATAAAATAGATGGCATAGCTAATAAAATAGATATAATTATCGCAACTATTAACAAATATTTTTTTATTATTTTCTCTTTTACCTTCACCATCGTTTTCCTTTCTTTATTTAATTTCACTCCGTAAAATTTGAATTAATCATCTCTATAAACTCATATCTTTGCAATTAGTGCCTTTATTTTTATCCCTTGAGCTGAAAACATTTTCTCGTGTTCTGTTTGTATATTATCAATATCTCCCCAAAAGTCTTCTTCATTATGTAAATCATAAGTTTTCTTGATAACTTCAAATCCTGCTTCTTTAAAGTAATTCAAACTTGAATTAAATAAATCCTCATCATCTGTTTTAAAATAAATTTGACCATTATTTTCTAAAAAATTTTTATATTTCTCTAGTTGTCTAGTATGAGTTAATCTCTTCTTTCTATGTTTACCCTTTGGCCACGGATTACAAAAATTAATAAAAATTCTTTTAATTTTATCATCTTCATTTAAAATTAACAATATTCTATCAATATCAAATCTAGTTAAAACAACATTATTTATTCCTAAATTTTTTTCTCCATAAACACTTTCTATATTTCTCTTAGCTAGCCCTAACATTGCATCAACTAAATCAATCGCTATAAAATTTTCCTCTAATTTATTACTTGCCATTTCTGATATAAATTGACCTTTTCCGCATCCTAACTCCAAATTAAGAGGCAAATTTGGATTTTCAAAAAAATTTTTCCATTTGCCTCTTAATTCTTCCGGATTATCAACATAAAAGCTGCTTTGCTCAAGTTCTGGTCTAGCCCATTTTTTGTATCTAATTCTCATCTTTTATGCTTTCCTTTCAATATCTATTCAGTTTTATTTTCTTTTTTTACTTCAGTTGCCTCAGCTTTAGCCTCTTCCTTTACTTCAGTTGCTTCAGCTTTAGCTTCTTCTTTTACTTCTGTTGCTTCAGCTTTAACCTCTTCTTTTACTTCTGCTGCTTCAACCTTAACTTTTTCTTTTTCCTCTTCTGCCTTAACATCTTCTACAGTTGTTCCTTTTACCTCTATTTCTTTATCTTCAATTCTTGCACCAACAACTTCTTTAGTTTTTGCTGCTTTTCCTATTCTATTTCTTAAATAGAATAATTTTGCACGTCTAGCTTTACCTACTCTAACTAATTCAACTTTTTCAACTAATGGTGAATGAACTAAAAATGTTTTTTCAACTCCTACTCCGTATGATGTTTTTCTTACTGTAAATGTTTTATTAATTCCAGTTCCTTGTACTCTAATTATAATTCCTTCAAATATTTGGATTCTTTCTTTGTTTCCTTCTTTTATTCTTATATGAACTTTTACAGTATTTCCAACTTTTAACTCTGGAATTTTATCTTTTAAATGTTCATGTTCTATAGATTTTATTATATCCATCTTTATATCCTCCTTTTAATTTTCTATTGTCGCTAAATAACTTTAGTCAATAGATTTCTTGAGACGTGTTCTATAACACCCTCTAATTATGTATTTAATATATCAGGTCGTTTTCGCTTTGTAATTTTTAATGCTTCTTCTTCTCTCCATTTATCAATATTTTTATGATGACCCGAAAGTAATACTTCTGGAACTTTTACCCCTTCGAAAATTTCTGGTCTTGTATATTGTGGATATTCTAACATATTATTTGCAAATGATTCTTCCTCTCTTGATTCTTTTGCTATAACTCCATCACTATATCGTGATACTGCATCAATTAGTACCATTGCTGGTAATTCTCCGCCAGTTAACACATAATCTCCTATTGAGATTTCTTCATCTACAATTTTGTCTATAACCCTTTGGTCTATTCCTTCATAATGACCACAAAGAATTATTATATGTTCCTGTTTTGCTAATTCTTCGACCTTTTTTTGGTTTAGTTTTTTCCCTTGTGGAGACATATATATAACTTTTGCATTTTCTTTATTAATCGACTTATATGCTTCATATACTACATCTGGTCTCATTACCATACCAGCTCCACCACCATAGGGTGTATCATCTACTTTTTTATGTTTATCCTTAGAGAAATCTCTAATATTTACTAAATTAACTTCTATTAGTTTTTTTTCTCTAGCCCTTCCTATAATGCTCATATTTAATTGTTCAAACATTTCAGGAAAAAGTGTCAAAACATCAAATTTCATTTAAACTAATCCTTTCAATAAATGAACTACTATCTTTTTTTCTTCTATATTCACATCTTTTATTACATCTGGTATCCCAGGAAGTAATATAGACTTTCCTAGTTCATTTTTTACAACATATATATCATTACTTCCTGTATTGTAAATATCATCAAGCATTCCCAATTTTTCACCTTCATCTGAATAAACTTCAGTTCCAAGTAAATCAGCTATAAAATACGTTCCCTCCTCTAACGGAATAGCATCTTTTCTGTCTATCTCTATATAAGCATTTCGTAACTCTTCAGCTTGCTCAACTGTATTTATTCCCTTAAATTTCAGCAACACCATATTTTTATGATACTTAACTTCTTCTATTTGCAATTCCTTTTGTTCTTTTCTTATTTTGATATATACTGTTTTTAAATCGTCAAATCTTGTTACATCATTTACCCAAGGTTTTACTTTAACAAAACCTTTTATTCCAAATGTGTTTACTATTTGACCTATTTCTAAATTTTTCATTTTACTCCTCCAATTTTGGAAAAGATTTTATTATCCTATAAATTCTACTGAAACTCTTTTATGTTCCCTTGATGCAACAGCTTTCATTATTGTTCTTATTGAACTTGCAATTTTTCCTTGTTTTCCAATAATTTTTCCCATATCGCTTTCTGCAACCTTTACTTCAAAAACTACTGATTGTTCTCCTGCAATTTCATTTATTACAACTGCTGATTTATCATCAACTAAACTTTCTATTATTGTTTGTAAAATTTCTTTCATTAAGTTTCATCCTTTCTGCTAAGTTATACGCACTACTATTGTGCTTTTTCAATTAATTTTTTTACTGTATCTGTTGGCTTTGCACCATTTTTTATCCATTGCTCTACTTTAGCCTTATCTAAAACTATTGTTGATGGTTTAGTCATTGGATTATATGTTCCAATTTGCTCAATGATTCTTCCATCTCTTGGAGATTTTGAATCTGCTACTACAATGTGATAGAATGGAGATTTTTTCTTTCCAAATCTTTGTAATCTTATTTTTACCATTTTTTGTTCACCTCCCTATAGATTGATGCTTTCTTATGCTTTATGTCCTACTTAAAAAGTTTGCATCTATATATGTTTTAAAATTAATATCTACATCATATCTTTTAATTTATCTAAATCAAAAGCCTTCATCATTTTTTTCATTCCGCCCTTATTATTCATTTGCTTCATCATTTTTTGTGTCATTTCAAATGATTCCATAAATTTATTTATATCACTCACTTGAGTTCCACTTCCTTTAGCTATACGTTTTCTTCTACTGCCATTTAATATTTTAGGATTTGCTCTTTCTTCAGCACTCATTGAACTTATCATAGCTTCAATCTTATCAAATTGTTTGTCATCAACCTTTACATCTTTTAATTTATTCATTCCTGGTATCATTTTTAACAATGATGAAAATGAGCCCATCTTCTTTATCTGTTTTAATTGTATTAAATAATCATTTAAATCAAATTTATTTTTTCTTATTTGCTTTTCTAACTTTTCGGCTTCTTCTAAATCTAAGTTTTGTTCGGCCTTTTCTATTATTGAAAGTACATCTCCCATTCCTAAAATTCTCGATGCCATTCTATCTGGATGAAATACTTCTAATTCACTTAATTTTTCTCCCACACCTATAAATTTTATTGGGGCTCCTGTTATTTTCTTTACGGAAAGTGCCGCTCCTCCTCTAGTGTCTCCATCAAGTTTTGTTAATATAACACCATCAATTCCTACTTGCTCATTGAAACTTTGTGCTACGTTTACTGCATCTTGACCTGTCATACTGTCTACTACTAATAAAATTTCGTGTGGTTTTACTGAAGTTTTTACATTTTGTAATTCCTTCATTAATTCATCATCTATATGCAATCTTCCTGCCGTATCTAAAATAATTACATCATTTAATTTAGATATAGCATTATTTATTGCCCTTTTGGCTATAGCTACAACATCTTTTGAATCTTCTTCTGCATATACTGGTATATTTAATTGACCTCCTACTACCTGTAATTGTTTTATTGCTGCTGGTCTATACACATCACACGCAACTAGTAATGGCTTTTTTCCTTGCTTTCTTAAAAGATTTGCTAATTTTCCTGCTGTAGTTGTCTTTCCTGAACCTTGAAGCCCTACTAGCATTATTATTGTTGGAGGATTTGGTGATATATTTATTTTGCTTTCTGTCCCTCCAAGTAACTCTATCATTTCATCTTTAACTATTTTTACTACTTGCTCCCCAGGTTTCAAAGATTTCATTACTTCTTGACCTAAAGCCTTTTCCTGTACATTTGCTATAAACTCTTTTACAATTTTATAGTTTACATCTGCTTCTAGCAATGCTAATTTTACTTCTCTTAGCATTTCTTTCATATTGCTTTCTGTTATTCTAGCTTCACCTTTTATTTTTTTTGTTATTGCTTGTAATCTAGAGGATAATCCTTCAAATGCCATTTGTATCTCCTCCCTATTAAAAATCTATTTGTGATTTAATTTTATTTATTATTTCTTTTGTTTTTTTATCACTAGTTATCTTCTCCAACTTTTCTATTTGCTCTTTTATTTTTTGTTCTTTTTTCATTACTCCTAAATCTTTTTCATATTCTTCTAATTTCTTTTTAGATTTCATAAGTATAGTCCTTACTGCTTGCCTCGTTATATTGTTATTCTCTGCTATTTCTGATAATGATAAATCTTCATTATAATAATAGTTCATATATTCATTTTGTTTTTCTGTTAATAAATTTCCATATATTTCTAATAATATACTTATTTTTACTTTTTCTTCCATTGTTTTTCATTCCTTTCACAAGGCATAAGTAAAAGTGCAAACTTTTTTGTAATACTAATATAGTTTACACTGTTTTTCCTCATTTGTCAATAGTTTTTCCTCTTTTTGTTAAAAAAAACATCTATCATCTCTGATAAATGCTTTTTTATTTTATTCCAAAAATCCCTTGTAATGTCTCATTACTAGTTGAGATTTTAACTGGTCTATTGTTTCTATTGCAACACCTACTACGATTAAGATTGCAGTTCCACCAAATGTAATATTTAAATTTGTAAATCTTAACATCATTGGCAAAATAGCAATTACTGCTAAATAAAATCCTCCAAACCACGTTATTTTAGTAATTACAGAAGATAAATATTCTGTTGTTGGCTTTCCTGCTCTTATTCCTGGAATAAATCCTCCATTCTTTTTAATATTAGAAGATATTTCAGCTGGGTTCATCATAGCATAAGTATAGAAGAATGTAAATCCTACTATTAACAATAAGTACACAATAGCATTTGCTATAGTATATCCAAATCCTACACTAGATGATGATGTTGCTATTGAAAATTTATATATAGTCGCTAAAATCCCTGATGCTGATTCTATATTACTATTAAACATCATAATAATTTGTGCTGGAAAAATCATAAATGATGAAGCAAAGATTATAGGCATAACTCCTGCCATTGCTAGTTTTAAAGGAATATGTGTATTTTGAGCTCCTACCATTTTTCTTCCAACAACTTTTTTAGAATATTGTACAGGTATCCTTCTTTCTGCAAGTTGCATATATACAACTGCTGCAATTAAAATTATAGCACCTATTACAATACCTAATGCTGTTAATAATCCTACTGTGTCAAATCCTGAAGATGTTATTACTAAATTATATAATGTTACAACTACTGATGAAAATCTTGAAATTATACCAACAAAGATAATTAACGAAATTCCATTACCTATACCTTTATTTGATATTTGTTCTCCTAGCCACATCAATATTGATGTTCCTGCCATAAATCCAGCTACAACCATTGCTCCTGTTTGTAATCCTGGATTTACAAATACTCCATAAGCGTTATATGTTAGATATAAACCTATACCTTCAACTAATGCTAAAACTATTGTTAAAATCTTTGTATATCTATTTATTTTTTGCTTTCCTTGTTCTCCACCTTCTTTAGTTAGTTTTTCCAATGATGGTATAACAAATCCTAAAAGTTGTATAACGATTGATGATGTAATATAAGGTGTAATACTCATTGCAAATAATGAGAAATTTGAGAAAGCTCCTCCTGAAATTAAATTTATTAATCCTGCTATACCAGATGTACTAGTAGACATAAGTTCTTCTAATGCTACTGTATTAACTCCTGGTACAGTAATGTAACATCCCAATCTAAATATTACAATTAATACTAAAGTATATAAAATTTTCTTTCTAACTTCAGGTGTTTTTATGGCATTTTTTAAAGTTTTAAACAACTTAAATCACCTTAACCTTTCCTCCTAAAGCTTCTATTGCTTCTTTTGATGCTTTTGTAAATCTAACTGCTTTTACATTTACTTTTTTCTCTAATTTTCCAGTAGCTAAAACTACTATACCATCATTTATTTTTCCGATTATACCCTCTTCTAATAAACTTTCAGCAGTAACATCTGTTGCTTTACTTTTATTTAACATTGTTAATGTTACTTCTGTATATACTTTCTTTGTATAGTTTGTAAATCCTCTTTTTGGCAATCTTCTATATAATGGTGTTTGACCTCCTTCAAAGCCACGTCTTACACCTCCACCAGACCTAGCTTTTTGTCCTTTTTGTCCTCTTCCTGATGTTTTACCAAGCCCTGAACCTATTCCACGTCCAACTCTTTTTGATGCTATTTTTTTCATAGCTGGCTTTAAATCTGTTAACTTCATTTTTGCACCTCCTCTTATTTAAGAAATTTTTAATATTTTATAATATTTCTGATACTTTTTTTCCTCTTTTTGCTGCAACTTGTTCTACTGTTTGCATAGATTTTAATCCTTCAAGTGTAGCATATACAACGTTTCTAGGATTATTTGTTCCTATAACCTTTGTACGGATATTTTTATATCCTGCAAGTTCAAGTACTGGTCTTACGCTTCCACCTGCAATAACTCCTGTACCTACAGAAGCAGGTTTTAATAAAACATTTGCACTACCAAATTTTCCTACATATTCATGAGGTACTGTTGTATTAACAATTGGAACTTCAATTAAGTTCTTCTTAGCTTCTTGAATAGCTTTCTTTATAGCATCTGGAACTTCAGCTGCTTTACCATTTCCAACACCTACATGACCATTTTCATCACCAACAACAACAACTGCACTAAATCTAAAGTTTCTACCACCTTTTACAACTTTAGCAACTCTGCTGATAGCAACAACTTTTTCTTTTAATTCAACTTCTTGCTTTTCTTGTTTTTCCATGTAAATTCGTTTACCTCCTTTTTATTGTAAGCTTTAACTTACTTTGTTATTTTATATATCTAGAATTTTAAGCCACTTTCTCTTGCTGCTTCAGCTAATTCTTTAACAACTCCGTGATAAATATATCCTCCACGGTCAAAAACTACTTCATTTATATTTTTTTCAATAGCTCTCTTAGCAATTAAAGTTCCAACTTCTTTTGCAGCTTCTTTATTTGAATGTTTTGTTTTGATTTCTTTATCTAGTGTTGAAGCACTAACTATAGTATTTCCAGCTACATCATCAATTACTTGTACATACAAATTAGAATTACTTCTAAATACACATAGTCTTGGTCTTTCAGCTGTACCAGATATCTTTGTTCTTACTCTTTTATGTCTTCTAGTTCTTTCTAACTTTCTATTAGTCTTTGAAACCATTTTTATTCTCCTTTCCCAATATATTTGAGTTTCGCATTTTACAATTTTGAACAAAATAGTTATATTTCATCTAAAATTACTTACCTGTTTTACCAACCTTACGTCTAATAACTTCATCAGCATATTTAATACCTTTACCTCTATAAACTTCAGGTGGTCTTTTTGTTCTGATTTCTGCTGCTATTTGACCTACTTTTTCCTTATCAATTCCTTTTACTATAATAGTATTTGCATTAGGAACATCAAAAGAAATCCCCTCTGGTGCCTTATATATAACAGGATGTGAATAACCAAGTGAAAGATTTAAATCATTTCCTTGTTTTTGAACCCTGTAACCAACACCATTGATTTGTAGTTCTTTTGTGTACTCATTTTGTACACCCATTATCATATTATTTATCAAAGTTCTTGTTAAGCCGTGTAAACTTCTGCTTTTTCTATCTTCACCATTTCTTGAAACTGTTAATGTTTCACCTTCCAATTTTAAAGATATTTCTGGCTCAACAGTTCTCTCTAACATACCCTTTGGTCCTTTTACAGTAATGTGTTGATTATCGATTTTTACTTCAACTCCTGCTGGTACTGTAATAGGTTTATTTCCTATCCTTGACATTTGGTTTTCCTCCTTTTTTATACTATTACCAAATATAAGCTAACACTTCTCCACCAATTCCAGCGTTTCTTGCTTCTTTATCAGTCATTAATCCCTTTGATGTAGAAATTATTGCTATACCTAAACCATTTAATACTTTAGGTAATTCATCTTTATTAGCATATACTTTTAATCCTGGCTTACTTATTCTCTTTAAACCATCTATTACTTTACTTCCTTTTTCTCCATATTTTAAAGTAACTCTTATTGTTCCTTGAGCATTATCATTTATTTGCTCAAAAGACTTTATATATCCTTCTTTGAATAAAATTTCAGCAATACCTAGTTTCATTTTTGAAGCTGGTATATCTACTGTTTTATGCTTAGAAGTATTTGCATTTCTAATTCTTGTTAGCATATCTGCTATTGGATCTGTAGTATTCATTAACTAACCTCCTTTTATAACTAATTATCTTATATTTTCTACACAAACTAAACTTCTTTAATTTGCAACATTTTACCAACTTGCTTTTTTAACACCAGGAATCTCACCTTTATGTGCTAATTCTCTGAAACATATACGGCAAATTCCATATTTTCTTATATAGGCATGTGGTCTACCACATAATTTACATCTATTATATTCTCTTGTTTTGTATTTTTGTGGTTTTTGTTGTTTTACTTTCATTGACATTTTAGCCATTGAACAATTCCTCCTATTTTTTATTATGATTTAAAAGGCATTCCCAATAGTTTTAATAACTCTTTTGCTTCCTCATCTGTTTCAGCAGTAGTTACAAAAACTATATCCATTCCTCTTATTTTATCAACTTTATCATATTCAATTTCAGGGAAAATTAATTGTTCTTTTAATCCCATAGAATAATTTCCTCTACCATCAAAAGAATCATTTGAAACTCCTCTGAAATCTCTTACTCTTGGAAGTGATACATTAAATAATTTGTACGCGAAGTCATACATTTTATCACTTCTTAAAGTAACTTTACATCCAATATCTACACCTTCTCTAATCTTAAATGCAGCTATTGATTTTTTAGCTTTTGTTATTACTGGCTTTTGACCTGTAATCTGAGCTAATTCTTTCATTGCATTTTCTAAAGCTTTAGGATTTTCTCTAGTATCTCCCAAGCCAATATTTATAACTATTTTACTTAATTTTGGAACTTGCATTACAGACTTATATCCAAACTTTTTCTTTAAAGCTTGAACAACTTCCTTCTTGTATTGCTCTTTTAATTCGCTCATTTACATAGTTCCTCCTTTCTTGATTTTATTTTAATTTTGCTCCACATTTCTTACAAACACGAACTTTTTCGTTCTTTTCAGTTGTGTATCCTATTTTTGTTGCCTTTTGGCATTTTGGACATACAACATTTACTTTACAACTATGTATAGGAAATTCTGATGGTATAATTCCACCTTCTTCTCCAGCTTTTCTTGGCTTTACATGTTTTTTTCTTATATTTACGCCTTTTACAATAACTTTTTGTGTTTTTGGCATAACTTCTAAAATTTCTCCTGTTTTACCTTTATCATTTCCAGATAAAACTACAACATTGTCACCTTTTTTTAGCTTCATTTAAAGTTTTCCTCCTTCTCTATCTTGACTTTTGCAGATGCAAAACATTCTGCATATATGGCGAAGCCATTTTCATTCTCTTATAAAACTTCTGGTGCTAGTGATAAAATCTTTAAATATTCTTTATCTCTTAATTCTCTAGCTACTGGTCCAAATATACGTGTACCTCTTGGTGTTTTATCTTCTTTAATTATTACAGCTGCATTTTCATCAAATCTAATATATGAACCATCCGCTCTTCTTATAGGATTTTTAGTTCTAACAATAACTGCTTTTACTACTTCTCCTTTTTTTACAACGCCACCTGGTGTAGCACTTTTAACAGAAGCAACTATTACATCTCCAATAGTAGCAGTCTTTCTATAAGAACCACCTAAACATCTGATACACATAATTTCTTTAGCACCTGTATTATCAGCTACTTTTAATCTTGATTGTTGTTGTATCATTTTTTATTATCCTCCTTCTTCTATTTAGATTTAATCTAAATGCTCTTTATTTTATAATTGCCTTTTCAACTATTTCAACTACTCTCCATCTTTTATCTTTAGAAAGAGGTCTAGTTTCCATTACCTTTACTTTGTCTCCAACTTGGCACTTATTTTCTTCATCATGAGCTTTTAGCTTATAAGTTTTTTGTACTGTTTTACCATATACACTATGACTTACATTTCTTTGAACTGCTACTACAACTGTTTTGTCCATCTTGTTTGATGTAACGGTTCCAATCATACTTTTACGAAGATTTCTTTCCATCTAGATTTCTCCTTTCTTTTCAGCTATCTTTCTTTCAGTTAGAACTGTATTTATCCTTGCTATATCTTTCTTTACTGATTTTATTTTCATTGGATTTTCTAATCCATTTGTAGCTAAACTAAATTTTAGTTTAAACAATTCTGTTTTTAACTCACCTAGTTCTTTTTCTAATTCAGGTGAAGACATTTCTTTTATTTTATTTATTTTCATTATTTTCACCCTCCTTGATTTCTGTTTCTTCTCTAACTATAAATTTTGTTTTTACTGGTAATTTATTTTTTGCAAGTCTCAAAGCCTCTCTTGCTACATCTTCAGACACTCCAGCGATTTCAAACATAACTCTACCTGGCTTTACATTTGCTACCCAAAATTCAGTATTTCCTTTACCTTTACCCATACGAGTTCCTGCTGGCTTTCTTGTAATAGGTTTGTCTGGGAATATCTTAATCCAAACTTTACCATCTCTTTTCATATAACGAGTCATAGCAACTCTGGCAGCTTCTATTTGATTTCCAGTAATTGCTCCAGCTTCAAGAGTTTGTAATCCAAATTGTCCCTCTGTTACAGTTGTACCTCTTGTTGCTTTTCCTCTATTTCTACCTTTTTGTACTTTTCTATGTTTTGTTTTTTTAGGCATTAATGGCATTATTTGTCTCCTCCTTCCATTTTTTTACTAGGAAGAATTTCTCCTTTATATATCCAAACTTTTACACCAATTTTTCCATAAGTTGTTGCTGCTTCAGCAAAACCATAATCTATATCAGCTCTTAAAGTTTGTAATGGTATATTTCCTTCTTTATAGAACTCAGTTCTAGCCATGTCTGCTCCAGCTAATCTTCCAGATACTGCTGTTTTTATTCCTGCAGCTCCTGCTTTCATAGTTCTTTGCATACATTGTTTCATTGCACGTCTAAATGAAATTCTTCTTTCTAGTTGCCCAGCGATATTTTCTGCAACTAATTGTGCGTTAAGGTCTACATTTTTTTCCTCAACAACATTAAGATTTACATCTTTTCCTATTAATTTCTTTACTTTTTCTTTTAAAGCTTCAATTCCAGCTCCACCTTTTCCGATTAATATTCCTGGCTTAGCTGTATATATATTTACTTTAACTATTTTAGCTGTTCTTTCTATTTCAATTTTAGAAATTCCAGCTTCATATTCTTGTTTTTTCAAAAATTTACGGATTTTCTGGTCTTCTACTAAATAATCTGCAAAATTATTATCATCTGCATACCATTTAGAGCTCCAATCTTTAATTATTCCTAATCTTGCTCCTGTTGGGTGTACTTTTTGTCCCATTAACTTAAGCCTCCTTTTCTTTTAGAACAATCGTTATATGACTTGTTCTTTTTCTTATTCTTACTGCTGAACCTTTTGCAGCAGGTCTTACTCTTTTTAAAGTTGGACCTTGATTTGCATAGATTTCAGATATATATAACTTATCATGTTTCATATCATGATTATTTTCAGCATTCGCTATCGCTGATTTCAATAATTTCTCTATAATTTCTGAAGATGCTTTTTGAGTAAATTTCAAAATTGCTAAAGCTTCATCTACATCTTTTCCTCTTATTAAATCTGCAACTATTTTTACTTTTCTAGAAGAAATTCTTGCATATTTAAGAGTAGCTACTGCTTGTTTCACTTCTTCTTCCATAATATCCTCCTTGCTTAAGATTATTTTATTATTTTATATCTTATTTTTTAGTTGTCTTTTCTCCTGCATGACCTTTAAATGTTCTTGTAGGAGCAAATTCACCTAATTTATGCCCAATCATTTCTTCTGATATATATACTGGAACATGTTTTCTTCCATCGTGTACAGCTATTGTATGACCAACCATTTGTGGATATATTGTAGAAGCTCTAGACCACGTCTTTAAAACTTCTTTTTTTCCTTCTGCATTCATAGCTTCAATTCTCTTCATTAATTCTGGAGCTACAAATGGTACTTTTTTACTTGACCTTGACATAAGTTTTATTTCCTCCTTTTAACTATAAATTTATTTGATTGTTTCTTTTTATTTCTTGTCTTGTATCCAAGAGCTGGTTTACCCCAAGGTGTTAATGGTCCAGCGTGTCCAATAGGTGCTTTTCCTTCTCCTCCACCATGAGGGTGATCAACTGGGTTCATTGCTGAACCTCTAACTGTAGGTCTTATTCCCATATTTCTTTTTCTTCCTGCTTTTCCTAGTTTTACATTTGCGTGCTCTGCGTTTCCTATAACTCCTACTGTTGCTCTACAATTTGCTAAAACTAATCTCATTTCTCCAGATGGTAATCTAATATGTGCATATTTTCCTTCCTTAGCCATTAATTGTGCACTTTGTCCAGCAGCTTTTACAAGTTTTCCACCTTGTCCTGGATTCAATTCTATATTATGAATTAATGTACCTACTGGTATGCTATTTATTTCCATACAATTTCCTGGTTTAATATCAACTGCTTTTCCTGAAATTACTTTATCTCCATCTGTTAATCCTTGTGGAGCTAATATATATGATTTAACTCCATCTTCATATTGAATTAATGCAATATTTGCACTTCTATTTGGGTCATATTCAATTCCTATTACTGTTGCTTCAATATCATCTTTTTTACGTTTGAAATCCATTATTCTGTATTTTTGTCTATTTCCTCCACCTTGATGACGAACTGTTATTCTACCATAAGAATTTCTACCTGCGTGTTTCTTCTTTACTTCTAATAATGATTTTTCAGGTGTCTTTTTTGTTATTTCACTATAATCTAAAGTTGTCATATTTCTTCTTGATGGAGTATATGCTTTATAATGTTTCATTTTTCTTTCCTTTCCCGAAAAGTTAATAATCTTTTCTTTAAATTTATTTTTGTGAATTTTTTCCTGCTTCACTACAGATAAAATTTATTTTCTGGGTTATCTCCCAATATATTTGCTTTAATTATGCTCCCATAAATTCTTCTATTGAACTTTTATATTTTTTATTTCCTTTTATTGCTTTTCCGCCTTTTCCCAAGTAAGTTATCTCTCCTGGATTTGTATCTATTGTAACAATAGCTTTTTTCCAGTCTGAAGTTTTTCCTTGATGATATCCTACTCTTTTCTTTTTACCTTTTACACTTATTGTATTAACTTTTAATACTTTTACTTCAAAAAGTTTTTCAACAGCGTTTGCTATTTCAACTTTTGTAGCATTTCTATTTACTTTGAAAGTATACTTACCTTCTTGCATAATATCATTACTTTTTTCAGTAACAACTGGTGCTAATATAATTTCTTCTGGTAACATTAAGCGTACACCTCCTCTATTTTCTTAACACTATCAAGTGGTAAAACTAAATTAGTATATTTTAATAAATCATATACATTAATCTCATTTATTAATATAACTTTTGCATCTTTAATATTATTTGTAGATGCTTGAACATTCAAATTCTTTTCTGGTAAAACTACCAATGTATTACCTGTTACTTTTAAATCGGCAAATACTTTTACCATTGATTTTGTTTTTATTTCTTTAAGTTCTAATTTATCAACTACTGTTAATTCTTTTTCTAATACTTTAGAACTTAATATTGATTTTATTGCTAATCTCTTTTCTTTTTTATTTACACTATATCTATATGAACGTGGTTTTGGTCCTAATGCGATTCCACCTTTTATCCACTGTGGAGCTCTTATACTACCTTGTCTTGCACGACCTGTTCCTTTTTGTCTCCAAGGTTTTCTTCCTCCACCACGAACTTCTGCTCTTGTTTTTGTACTTTGTGTACCTTGCCTTTGGTTAGCTAAATAATTTACTAATACACTATGTACTACATTTTCATTTGGTTCTATTCCAAATACTTTTTCATTCAACTCTACATCGCTAACCTTTTTACCTTCTATATCATATACATCTATTTTTGGCATTTTCAATTATCCTCCTTTCCTAATTACCTTTTACTGTTGGTCTTATTTTTAAGATAGCACCTTTACATCCTGGCACACTACCTTTTACTAATATTACATTTTTATCCATATCAACTTTTACAACATCTAAGTTTTGTATTGTAACTGTAACTCTTCCCATATGTCCTGGAAGTTTCTTTCCTTTAAAAACTCTTCCTGGAGTTGATGTTGCACCCATTGAACCTGGCCTTCTATGATACATAGAACCATGTCCCATTGGTCCTCTATGTTGTCCATGTCTT
>CANQRS010000030.1 GCA_947626295.1 uncultured Clostridia bacterium | reverse complement strand
AGTGGAGTTCCCCAATATCTGTCTCTTGAAATTCCCCAATCTATTACATTTTCAAGGAATTTTCCAAATCTTCCTGTTCTTATTGTATCTGGATACCAATTTACTTTATTGTTATTTTCTACAAGCTCATCTCTTAGGCTAGACATTTTTACAAACCAGCTTTCTTTTGGATAATACAAAAGTGGTGTATCGCATCTCCAACAATGTGGATATGAGTGTAAATGTTTTTCTTTGCTAAATAGCTTATTTCTCTCTTCAAGCCATTTGCAAATATCTTCATTACAGTCTCTAACAAATCTTCCTGCCCAAGGTTCTACTTCACTAACAAATTTTCCAGATTTATCTACCAAATTTACAAATGTAATTCCATTTTGCTTTGAAACTAAACTATCATCTTCTCCATAAGCTGGTGCTATATGTACTATTCCTGTACCATCTTCCAAATTTACATAGTCCCCGTGTATTACTTCAAATGCCTTTCCTTCTACATTTGCAAATGGCATTAATGGCTCATATTTTTCTCCTAATAACTCTGCACCTTTAAATTCTTTTACTATTTCATATTCAATTTCTTTTAAGACTTTTTCAACTAAATCTTTTGCTAATATATAGTTTTCATATTTTGGCTCTTCTTCAGTTCCAATATCAGCTTTAACCTCTACATAATTATATGATTTATTTAAGCATAATGCTAAGTTTGATGGCAAAGTCCAAGGAGTTGTTGTCCAAGCTAATATATATGTGTTTTCTTTATCTTTAACTTTAAATTTTGCTATACAAGTTAAATCTTTTACATCTTTATAGCCTTGTGCAACTTCGTGTGATGATAGTGCTGTTCCACATCTTGGACAATATGGCATTACCTTATGACCTTCATATAACAATTCTTTATTCCATAATTGTTTTAATGCCCACCAAACAGATTCTATATAATCATTATGATATGTAACATAAGGGTCTTTCATATCAACCCAAAATCCTACTTGTTCAGTCATTTTTTCCCAAGCGCTTACATATTGAAATACACTATCTTTACATTTTTTAACAAATTCTTCTACTCCATATTCTTCTATTTGTTCTTTTCCTGATATTCCTAATTTCTTTTCAATTTCAAGTTCTACTGGTAGTCCGTGTGTATCCCATCCTGCTTTTCTTGGTACATAATACCCTTTCATAACTTTATATCTTGGTATAATATCTTTTATTACCCTTGTCTCAATATGACCTATATGTGGCATTCCATTTGCTGTTGGAGGTCCATCATAAAACATAAAGTATTTTTTTCCTTTATTCATATCAAGATTTTTCTTTATTATCCCTTTTTCTTTCCATTGCTTTGCAATTTCTTTTTCCATACCAGCAAATCCATTTTTTAATTCTACTTTTTTGTACATAATATCACTTTCCTTTCTTTTTGCTTAATCAAAATATGTACTTATTTCTTGCATATTTTCATATCTCTTCTGTCTTAAAATCTCATAAGTTATTACACATACTGAGTTTGATAAATTTAACGACCTAAGTGTTGGAAGCATTGGAATTCGTATAGTTTTAGTTTTTAAATATTTTTTCAATAGCCACTCTGGTAATCCTTTTGTTTCTTTTCCAAATAATATATATACTTCTTCCATATTAGTATAGTCTACATCTGAATAAACTTCTTTTCCTTTAGTAGTTGCAAAAAACATATTATTTTCTTCAGGTTTATATTTTTCTAAAAATGCTTCTAAATTCTTATGTTCTTCTATTTCAAATTTGTCCCAATAATCTAAACCTGCCCTTTTTAAAGCTTTTTCTGATATATCAAACCCTAAAGGATGCACTAAATGTAGTTTTGCACCTGTAATTGCACAAGTTCTAGCAATATTTCCTGTATTTTGTGGTATCTCTGGTTCTACCATTACTATGTTTATCTTCATTTATTTACCCTTCTTTATATTAACATATCCAATATTCTATCACATTTTCACCTACTTTTCAATACTTTTTTCATTACTTATAACTTACAAATAGAAATTAAAAAGATAGAGTTTCCCCTATCTTTTTAATTTTTATTTGAATCTTTTTCCTTTTTTATCTGAATTTATGTTATATCTTTCTTCTATTTTTTCTTCTAAATGTAACTCATCATCTTCCAATTCTGAAGTTTCTTCATTTTCTTCTGTTATATCAAACCCTTTTTTCTTATTTACTCTATAACTTTCTATTAAGTATAAAATAATAAGTAAAACTATTATTGCTATAGTTCCTTTTACAATTAATCTCTTTTTGTTTAATGTATTTTGTGCATCTGTTATTATTGTATTTAAAGCTGTTACATCAATATTTGTAACATTTTTATTAACTATTATTTGATATGTTAAAGTTGAATTTGCATTTGTATCCTTTGCCAAAATAGTTATTACATTTTCGCCTTCAACTAAATCTTCGTTTCCTACTATTTCTACTTCTATATCATCACTTGATGTTTCTGTTTTTATATCTAATTGTTCTACATCATCATTTAAATCTAATGTATATTCATATACATCTTGCTCAAAACTTGGACTGATATTATATCTTGAAACACTTAATTTTGTTATTCCTGCTGTTTCTTCTTCATCTTTAGTTGGAGTTTCAACTGTATTTGTTTCTTCATCTTTTGTTTCTTCAGGTTCTTTATCTTCTTTTTTCTCCTCGTCATCTTCCTTTTTATCTTCTTCTGCCGCTTTTCTATTAATTATTAATGTATATGTTTTAGTTGTCTTTTTATCTTCTGCTGTAACTTTTACATAGAAAACATTTCTTCCTTCTTTTAATGTTTTTGCACCTGTTCCTGTAAGTGTTGCTTTTGCGTTTGCTTTTGTTGCATATATACTAATTTTCTCTGCCTCATTTGGCACACTTATAGTATAACTCGTTGTTGCAGCTTTAAAATTATGAAAATCATATTTAGTTGGAGTAATTCCCAAATTACTTAAATTAGCATTAGTTGATTTCTGTGTTGTTGTAGTTGTTTTTTTATCATCCTTATCTGAATCTGATTTTGAATCCGAAGTTGAACTTGAATTTTTTTCTGTTACCTTTATACTTACAGACCCTGATACACTTTTTGTTTTATTTGTTGAACCATCACTAACATCTCCGCTAATGCTTACTTTATATGTACCTTTGCTTTTAGGTTTAAAATTTATAGTTGTAGTTTTTTTCGTATTTTCTGCATCATCACTATATCCTACTATAGTTTTACTTACTGCACCACTTACCTTTACATTCCAAGCAGCCGCATTTGTAGTTACCGATATTTTTATTGTATCTCCTACCTTTGCTGATGTTTTATTAGCCGAAATACTAGCAGAGGCAGCGTGTACTTTTGAATTCATCGCTATTATTATGAAGAAAAAAATTCCTAATAATATTGTTCTTTTTATTGTTTTCATTCCTTATCTTCCCTTTCTATATTTATAAAATCAGTTTGAAAAAAATCTATAATAAGATTTCCTTCAAACTAATTATTATTTTATGGTATATTTTCCAAGTAAATGTTTCTGTACTAGTAATAAATCACCTGAATTTATTTTTCCATCTTTATTTACATCCATTGCTAATAACTGCTTTTCCTTTTTTAATACTTCTTTTCCAAGCAAATGCTTTTGAACCATTAATAAATCGCCTGAATTTATTTTTCCATCGTCATTAACATCTCCCAATTTATATTTTATTGTATTACCAGCTGATGATGATGGCTTAGGACTAGCACTTGATGGCATTCCTTCATATACTGGTATTATAAATGTATACCCACCTTCTACTATTCCATTTTCTTCTAAACTTTTTCTTAATATTTCGCCCTCATTTTGTGCACCTAAAGCATTTTGCATATATTGATGTGAATAATAACTATACTTTTTACTTGATACATTAAATTTTTGAAAATACATTGTATCTTGCCCAGTTGCAATATAGTTATTTGCAATAGTTGATATACCACCTTCTATAGATTTTTCTAAAGTGTTCCATTTTTGTGATTTTGCATAAGATAATCCATTTGTATATATTTCATCTGTTGAATTACCTTTTGCATTTATATTAAACGCATTATAATATCCTGAATATGTAACTCCATCTTTCCCTTTATATTTTTTTCCAGTAACTAATACACTTGTTCCTTTTCCTTGCTCTTGGATTATTTTTGCAACTATGTAATACGGATTTACATTATTATCCTTTCCTATTTTTATTATTGACTTTAGTAATGAATCATCATTTAAATAATCATAGTTTTTTACCATTGATTTTAAATCTTTGGCATCTGTGTCAACATAAGATAACTGTAAAAATTGAAATATATCATTTGAATTTAATGAATTTCTTGGGTCTATCATATAACCTATTGTTTTTTCTGATGCACAATACCAAGAGCCACTATCATAAGTTTTGCTTCCACAAATTGCACATCTCCACTCTCCAGAATAAGGTACTAAATTTGATGGTGTTTTTCCGTGTCCTGTATATTCTCCTTCTATTACATCGTCCCATTTTAGTCCTGTATATAATATTTTAAAATCCCAATTTGGGTGTTCTTTTTGTAAATCTTGTATCATTGATTTTATTTTAGGATATTTTTTATCATCTATTCCTTTTATATTCGTATCTAATTTTTGAGTAACAGCATAAGTTTTGATATTGAAATTATTTATTATAAGAATTGTTATTATATTTATTATTACTAATATTATTAATACTTTTCTTACTTTGTTCATTCTTTCCACCTCTTATGTATTTCCCCTTTTCTTTCGCATTTAGTATATCATTTTATATTTTTCAAGTCAACAAAATATTACATTTTTTACACATTAAATTTAAACAATACTATATCTCCATCTTTCATTATATATTCTTTTCCTTCAGAACGAACAAGCCCCTTTTCTCTAGCTTCATTCATCGAACCTTCTCTAATTAAATCATCATAAGATACTACTTCTGCTTTTATAAAACCTCTCTCTATATCAGAATGTATTTTTCCAGCTGCTTGTGGTGCTTTTGTTCCTTTTTTTATTGTCCACGCTCTTACTTCTGGCTCTCCTGCTGTCAAAAATGACATAAGCCCTAACAAATCATAACTTTTTTTAATCAACTTATCTAAGCCTGATTCATCTAACCCTATTGCTTCTAACATTTCTTTCTTATCTTCATCTTCTAATGTTGATATTTCTTCCTCTATTTTCACACATAATGGTACAACCTGAGAATTTTCTTTTTCTGCATATTCTTTTACTTTTAATACATTTTCATCTTTTTCCCAATTTCCTATTTGTTCTTCTGATATATTAGCCACATATATTATTGGCTTTGCTGTCAATAAATATATTTCTTTTAAAATTTCCTTTTCATCTTCGTTATATTCTAAACTTCTAGCCGACATTCCTTTTTCTAATTGTGCTTTTATTTTTTCTAATAAATTTATTTCCTCTTGATATTTTTTATCTGCTTTTAACATCTTCTTTGCTTTTTCTAATCTTTTATCTACTGTTTCTATATCTGCAAATATCAATTCTAAATTTATTGTTTCTATATCTCTTATTGGATTTATTTCTCCATCAATATGTGTAATATTTGAATCTTCAAAACATCTTACTACCTCACATATTGCATCTGTCTCTCTTATATGTGATAGGAATTTATTTCCTAAACCTTCTCCTTTGCTCGCACCTTTTACCAGTCCTGCTATATCTACAAATTCTACTATTGCACGTGTTACTTTTTGTGGGTTATACATTTCTGCCAATTTATCTAATCTTTCGTCAGGTACAGCCACTACTCCCACATTTGGTTCTATAGTACAAAATGGATAATTAGCACATTCTGCTCCTGCCTTTGTTATACTATTAAATAATGTACTTTTTCCTACATTTGGTAAACCTACAATTCCTATTTTCATATTTATATTTCCCTCTTTCTTATATTAATTATGCTTAATTATATTTTTCCCTTTTTCTATATTCTGTATGCAATAATTTATGTGCCAAATTTTCATTAGGTGTTCCTAAATATTCACTATAAATACTCTTTAATACAGGATTTTCGTGTGATTTCCTTATCTGCTTTTTTTCATCAATAGTGTATATAGCATCTGCTCTTAATTTTCTTACGTCTACACTTCTTCTTATCTTAGATGATTTAATAGGTTGACCTCCTCCCATTATACATCCTCCTGGACAAGCCATTATTTCTATAAAATCATAATCTACATTTCCCGCTTTTATTTTTTCCATAATTTTTCTTGCATTTCCTAATCCACTTGCAACAGCAATTTTAAATTCTCTATCATTTATTACTACATTTGCTTCTTTAATTCCTTTTTCTCCTCTAACATCTTCAAATTCGATTTCTTTTAAATCTTCACCTGTTAACAAATCTTGTGCTGTTCTAAGAGCCGCTTCCATTACTCCACCTGTTGTTCCAAAAATTGCTCCTGCTCCAGTGGCTTCTCCCATAGGGCTATCAAACTCACTATCACTTAAATCCTCAAAACTAATATTAGCTTGTTTTATCATCTTAGCTAACTCTCTTGTAGTAATTACAATATCAACATCTTTTTCCATTTCTGGTCTTTGTCTCTCAAATTTCTTTGCAATACAAGGCATAACAGAAACTACACAAATATTTCTAGGGTCAACATTTATTTTTTCTGCATAATATGATTTTAGTACTGCTCCTAACATCTCGTGTGGAGATTTACAACTTGATAAATGTTGTAAATATTCTGGGTACTCCATTTCTATAAATCTTACCCAAGCTGGGCAACAAGATGTAATCATAGGCATTATTTTTTCATTTTTAACCCTATTTACAAATTCTGTTGCTTCTTCCATTATTGTAAAATCCGCACCTGTATTTGTATCAAAAACTTTATCAAACCCTAATCTTTTTAATGCTGTTACCATTTTTCCTTCTACATTTGTACCTATAGGCATTCCAAATTCTTCTCCTAATGCCACTCTTACAGCTGGTGCAGTTTGAACTAAAACTATTGTATTTTCATCTTTTAATTTTTCATATACATCATCTATATTCTCTTTTTCGTGTAATGCCGCTGTTGGACAATTTTGAATGCATTGTCCACAAAAAGTACAATTAACATCATTTAAAGACTTGTTTTCAAAAGTTGATATTGCTGATTCAAAACCTCTATTTACACAGTCAATAGCTCCAATATCTTGAATCTTTTTACAAGTTGATACACATCTTCTACATAAAACACATTTAGCTGAATTTCTTACTATTGATGGAGATTTATCATCAACTGTCTTATTTACAATCTCGCCTTCAAACTCTATATCTGTTATGCCAAACTTCATTGCTAATGACTGTAATTCACAATTTCCATTTCTCACACAACTCAAACACTTTTTTTCGTGTGCAGATAATATTAATTTTAAAACATTTTTTCTAGCTTCATTTACCTTTTCTGTATTAGTTCTGATTACCATTCCTTCTTCAACTTTTTGGATACACGAAGTTACAAATCCTCTCGCTCCTTCTATTTCTACTAAGCACATTCTACAATCTCCAACTTCATTTATATCTTTCAAAAAGCATAATGTTGGTATTTCTATTCCTACCATTTTTGCAGCTTCAAGAACTGTAATATTTTCTGGCACCTGTGCTTTTATTCCATCTATTATTATATTTATCATTCTTATTCCTCCTTTATCCTATTGCCTTGAAAGGACACTTACTTAAACAAGTTCTACACTTTATGCACTTATCTTGGTCAATATATCTTTTTTCTCTGCCCTCTCCTTTAATGGCTTCAACAGGACAATTCTTTTGACATAATCCGCAACCTCTACATTTTTCTTGGTCAATTTGAATTTTAGTTAAAGCTTTACACTCATTAGCTCTACATTTTTTATCTACTGCGTGCTCTATATATTCTTCTTTGAAATATTTTAATGTACTTATAACTGGATTTGGTGCACTTTGACCTAAGCCACAAACACTTGCTGTTGATACTGTAGTACATAGTTTTTCTAAACTTTCTATATCTTCTAATGTACCTTCACCATTTGTTAATTTTTCTAATATCTCATACATTCTTTTAGTTCCGATTCTACAAGGATTACACTTTCCACAACTCTCACTTACTGTAAATCCTAAATAAAATTTAGCAAGATTTACCATACATTTTGAGTCGTCCATTACTATTAATCCTCCAGAACCCATCATTGAACCTATTTCTTTTAATGACTCATAATCTATTGGTGTATCTAAATATTCTTCTGGGATACATCCTCCTGATGGACCACCTGTTTGAGCAGCTTTAAATCCTCTATTATTTGGTATGCCTCCACCTATTTCATACACAATTTCTCTAAGTGTAGTACCTATTGGAACCTCCACTAACCCTATATTATTTACATCTCCTCCCAATGCAAATACTTTTGTGCCTTTAGATTTCTCAGTTCCTATTGTATTATACCAGTCTGCACCTTTTAAAATTATTTGTGTAATATTAGCATAAGTTTCTACGTTATTTATAAGTGTTGGACACCCCCATAATCCTTTATTTGCTGGGAAAGGTGGCTTTAATCTTGGCTGTCCCCTTCTACCTTCTATAGACTCTAACAATGCTGTTTCTTCTCCACATACAAAAGCTCCTGCACCTAAACGAATATTTAGTTCAAAATTAAAATCTGTACCAAATATTTTTTCTCCTAATATACCCTTTTCCTTTGCTTGATTAATTGCTATCTGAAATCTATGTACTGCTATTGGATATTCAGCCCTAACATATATATACCCCTTATCTGCTCCAACTGCATATCCTGCAATCATCATTGCTTCTACAACACTATGAGGGTCTCCTTCTAAAATACTCCTATCCATAAATGCTCCTGGGTCTCCCTCATCTGCATTACATACAACGTATTTTTGTTTTCCCTCTGCCATTTTAGTAAAACTCCATTTTTTTCCTGTTGGGAATCCTGCTCCACCACGTCCTCTTAATCCTGACTTTGTTATTTCTTCTATTACTTCATCAGGTGTCATTTCTTTTAGTACTTTTTCTAATGCTTTATATCCATCTTGGGCAATATAGTCATCTATATTTTCAGGGTCTATTTTTCCACAATTCTTTAACACAACTCTTTTTTGTTTTTTATAAAAATCTAAATCATCTAATTTTTCTACTAAATTTCCATCTACATCTTTACATAAAAGTCTTTGTACAACTTCACCTTCGATTATATGTTTTTGTACTATTTCCTCACAATCTTCTGGCTTTACCTTTGCATAAAATGTATTTTCTGGTCTTATTATAACTACAGGACCTTTCGCACACAATCCAAAACATCCTGTCCTTATTACAGATACATCTTTTATATCTTTTTCTTTTATTATTCTTTTAAAATTTTCTAATATTTTTGGAGATTTTGATGATGTACACCCTGTTCCATTGCACACTAAGATATCTTTCATATAATTACTTCCTTCCATTATTTATTTTTTAAATATATTTCATCTATTACTTGGTCTAATTTTTGTACTGTTGCACTTCCATATACCTCACCATTTACAGTAAATACTGGTGCTAATCCACAAGCTCCTACACATCTTGTTTCTTCTAAGGAAAACATACCATCACTTGTAGTTTCTCCTGGCTTAATTTTCAATCTTTCTTTTGCTCTATCCATTATTTTTTCTGAACCTTTAACAAAACACGCTGTTCCTAAACATATTGCAATATTATATTTTCCCTTTGGCTTTAATGTAAAACGTGAATAAAATGTTACTACCCCATATATCTCAGCCATTGGCATTTTTAAATATTCTGATATTTCCTGTTGTGCGTGTTTTGGAATATATCCGTAGTGTTCTTGAACACCATTTAAAATTTGTATCAAATTATCTTTTTCTGGTGTGAATTTTTCTAATAATTCTGCCATATATTTGTCTTTTCCATTACAATTACATTTTATTTCTTCCATTTTTATCACATTCCTCTCTCTTTTTTTAATATATTATCATTAATCATTATTTATTTCAATATTTTTCACAAATATTCTCGACAAATAGTTACAAAATAAAATCCAAAAAAATTAAAGCGACTAAACAATTTAATCGCTTTAATTTTTTAAAATTTTAGAAACATATCGTTTAACACATCTCTCATTGCTACTGGTGTTACTTCATTGTTTCTTAAAACATTTAAAATCTTATCTACTTCATTTACATCACTTGTTATCTCATCTATTTTCTCACTGTCTACTTCTATTTTGTCTTTTTTGTACTCTGTTTTTACAATTTCTATTCCGTATTTAGCTCCAACATTTTCTTTTTCTTTAACAGTCTTATAATACTCTAATTTTATGGAATATTCTATATCTTCTGCCTTTAATTTTTCCTTATCTATAAATATTCCGTCGAAAAATGTTTTCAAGCTATACCCCTTTCCTTCTTTTATACAACCGCCTTTATTATACTATAAATTTTATTTTTTGCAATAGTTTTTCTTCATTTTATTTAATTTTTTAAGTTTTTCGGGCGTTTTTTTACATAATTTGTATACTTTTTTCTTTAATATGAATTAATCTTTTAAGAATCTATTCAATACTATTCCAACTTTATGTACTATAGCTGTAGAATGTTTTGCAGCTATACTTTTTCCCATTGCCTTACCACTAACTGTTAATGATGCAACTAATGCACTTACTATAAATTGTATATTACTTGAAACTCCATAATTATTTATAATTTGCAAAGCAATCATTGTACTTATTGCTCCACTTATAACTCCACAAATATCTCCTATTACGTCTGCACAAATATTTGCTACTTTTGATGCGTTTTTTATTAATTTTAATGATACCTTTGCTCCTTCTATTTTCTTAGTAGCTTTAGCGTGAAAATGATTTTCATTTGCTACAGTTACTGCTACTCCTACTATATCAAAAACAATTCCTAATAATATTACCAATAACAATATTACTATAGCCCATCCAACATTTAATTTAGAAACTCCATTAGATGAAATATATGATATTATCCCAGATAATATAAATGTAATTATAAAAGCTTCTATTACCCATTTTATATTTGATTCTTTATTTTTTTGTTTCAATATTATTTCTCCTTAATTTTTACATAATAAAAAAAACAGATGGTAAAAACTTAAGTAAATTTTACGGTTTAGGTCTAGTTGAATTTCTCTATTTTCTACTATATATTACTATATAGCCGTTTCCATTTAAAGAAAATATCTAATAAAATATTAGTAACCAGATTGCCACTTAAATCCGTACCTTAATCCTCAAGCTTTCCTGCTTTTTCAGCAAACATCCTAGAAGTTTTCCTTAAACACACTTCCGTCTATTACTAGTTTCTTTTGCAAATGCAATTTCATAAAAATATTAAATTAATCCCAATACATTCACTCAAAACAGGCTACACTATGTATTTTGTGTCTTGGCACGCAACATAGGTTATACTTGAAAATACTTTCAAGCCTCCGCGAATTTAGGGGTCATATATATGCCATTACATACTACCCTAACTTCTTTACTCCCTATATACACGCGAGACTGGCATCTTGCGCACATATAAAGAACTTCATCGATATGCCCTTTAGTGGATTTTTAGCCCCACCCTCGTAATAAACTCGTATGACTAGAATAATGCACCATCGTTTTCTATTATACCATATTTTTTATTTTTTGTAAATATTTATTTTTTCTTTTTGTTATTTTTCACATTACTTTTTCTATAAAATTTCGCTATTAATTCGTCTAATTCTACACTAATTTTGTATATCTCATCATAATTCTTTCCGTTTTCTATACTTTTATTTAATTTTTCTCTTACTCTACAAATTTCATCATTTAACATTTTGCTCTCCCCTTTGTCTGCTATTTTTTTTGATAAAAACTGCTCTTTTCTTACATTTATTATTAACCTAACATATAAATTGACGAAAGTCAAGTATTTCTCTCGTTTTTTTCAATCTTTCGTACGCCCTTATTTTACTAATGTTTGCAGCAAAATACACCAATCGACATTTACGAATTTTTTATTACAGAAAACACCATTTTTTCTTCTTTAAATTTGTCTTTTAATATCTGTTTTGCAAATTGTATATCTACACTTTCTATTTCTTCTAAATAATCAAAACTATTTATTCCTTTCATAAAATCTGACAAAAACATTTTTGCAATAAATGAAACATCATTATATTCTTTTACACTCTCACCATAAATCATTTTTTTAATTCTTTCAAAATCTTCTTTATCAATATTATCATTTTTCATTTCATTTATTTTCTGTTTAAATTTTTCATATAAAAGCTCTGGATTTCTTGACTCCCCAGTTATTATTATATGTGCATAATCATCTGCAAACTCATAATCAGATGCAGGTGTACTTAATAATATTCCTTCTTGATATAATTCCTGATACAATGTTGAACTTTTTCCTAACAACATATTAAGCAATATATTTATCGCAATATGAGTCCTTACTTTTTCATTTTCCTTTTCTGGTGCACATTTTATTCCTATTGCAAACAATGGGATGCTAACCTCCATTTTATCCTCAACCATACTTTTTACTATATTTTCTGGCTCTTCTTCATATATTCTTTTTATAGAAATAAAAGGCTTTACATCAACTAATCTTTTTTGTACTTCCTTCAAAATTTCTTCTGGCTCAAAATCCCCGCAAATAACCATACACATATTAGCAGGATTATAAAATGTTTTATAACATTTATACAAGATTTCTTTATTTATATGGCTTATTGTCTCTGCTGTCCCTGTTATATCTAATTTCACAGGATTATTATAATACATAGCTTCTAATGTATTTAAATATACTCTCCAATCAGGATAATCATTATACATCATTATCTCTTGTTCAATTATTCCTTTTTCCTTTTCTACATTTTCATCTGTAAAATAAGGATGTTGAACATAATCCATAAACTCGTCCAAAGCTTCATAAAATTTATCTGTACATTCATATAGATATGCAGTATGATTATTAGTTGTATAAGCATTTGCCTCTACTCCTAATGCTGATAAAACATCTAAACTATTTTTTCCATTTTCCTGTTCAAACATTTTATGTTCTAAAAAGTGTGCCACACCTTTTGGTACTTCAGTTACTTGTTCTTCCCCTGGTACTATAAATTTGTTATCATTAGACCCATAATGAGTTCCCCATATTATATATTTCTTTCCTATCCCTTTTTTAGGTATTATCATTACTGTTAACCCATTTTTTAATTTTTCTGTATATACTTTTTCTTTAATTTTTAGATTCTCTAAAACTTGCATAAAATTTGCCCCTCTCCTTTAATTTCTTAAAAAATAAATTGTATTAACTTTTATTTTACTCGCAAAATCTTGAATTTGATTTCGTGTTACACTATTAATCTTTTCAATATATTTTTCCAAAGAAATATTTCTTCCACTTAATTCTTGTCCTAAAAAATAAATTATTTCAGTATCTTGTTCATCATCTATTGAGTTTATATTTGATATTATAATCTTTCTAACATTTTCAATATCTTCATCAGTATATTTTCCATCTTGCATATCTTTTATTTGTTGTTTTATAATATCTACTGCTTTTTGATAATTATCTATATCAATTCCGGCATTAACAAAAATATTGCTTGTATAATAAGAATAGCTTGAACTTGTTGTATATGCTAAGCTCGCTTTTTCTCTAACATTTTGAAATAGTTTAGAATTCGCACTTCCTCCAACTATACCATTATATAACATTCCAATATATCTTACATCTTCATTTTTTAGCATTTCTTCGTCATTTATAACATCATATCCAATAACTAACTTACCTTGATTTACATCAAGTGACTCTTCTACAACCCTTTCCTTTTCCATTTCCTGTTTTTTCTCTGATTTATTTACCACATATATAGCGTCTCTTGATTTTAAATCTTTAATACCTTCATTCTCATTCATCATTCTTTTTATATCTATATTTTCAAGTTTTCCTGAAACAAATATATCTATTTTACATTCATCTACTAACTTTTTATAATATTGATATAAATTTTTTTCATCTATATCTTTTAAATCTTCCACATATCCATATTTATATAGCCCTATAGGACTATCTTTATACATTTCTTCTATACATCTAAATGAAGCATAACTTGCTCTATTATCTTTTTTAGCTTCTATTATTTGCTTTATGTTTTCTTTTTCCTGATTAACATATTCTTTATTAAATCCTTCATTTTCCACTAATGGATTAAATATAATATCTGATAAAATTTCTATACTTTTTTTCAACATATTATTATCATTTTGTGGAAGAAATTCGTCATTTATAGATTCTATATAAAATTTTAATACGTGATTTTTTCCTATTTTACTTATACCACAGTCAAATTCTGCTCCATACATTTCTTCTAATTCTTTACTTATTTTTTCTTGAGTATCAAATTTTTTACATCCTCTTCTTAATACTGATGTTAATACGGAATTTTTCGTTACATTTTCCCTATTTAAAGATGTGCTTAAAAAAATTGCTATTAAATTTGTCTTGAATTTATCAGTATCTATTTGATGTAATGTTATTCCCTTTTTTATCTCTTCTTTATTATATTTCATTTTCTTCACTTTCCTTTCATAATATTCTATATGAATATTGCCAAACCGCTCTTCTTATTATGCTTTTTTATTTACTTATTATTCTATTAAATATGAAAAATACACCCATAAAAATTAGATTTTTTCTAATTTATTGGATGCACTTCTATTTGATTAAATCTATTCTTATTTTTTAAAATTTTCTTTTTCTAGCTGCTTCGGATTTCTTCTTTCTTTTTACACTAGGCTTCTCATAATGTTCTCTTTTTCTTACTTCTTGTAATACTCCATTTCGAGCACATTGCCTTTTGAACCTTTTTAAAGCATCTTCTATATTTCCATTATTAACTTTTATCTCTGACATTAATATTATTCCCCCCTTCCGGTCATACAAAAAAATGTATGTGGGCATCTCTTTTTGAGAATTACATTTCTCCCTATATACAAATTATATTATACAGCACTTTGGTAAACATTGTCAAGTGTAATTATAAACTTTTAGAAAAAAGAAATATTTTATAACTTTTCTATTGCTAATTTCAATCTTTTTTGAACACTTTCTTTACCTAATACTTGCATTATTTCATACATATCTGGCGTATTAGTTCTTGTTGTTAAAGCTACTCTTAATACTGTACTAACATCACCAACGTGAGCTTTATATAATTCAGGATTTGCTTTAAATTCCTTTACTTCTCTTGCATATCCCATTTCTTCTGATAAGTCTTTGATTTTATCAAACCACACTTGTTTATCATCATTTTCATCATAATATTTTTCTAAATATAATTCTAATATTTTCTTTATACTTTCTTTGTCTGATATTTTTTGATATGGATATTCACAATTTTTTTCAAAAAATATATTGTCATACATATACTCAATATTTTCCTTCATATCTGCCCATTTCGCAATATCTTTTCTTGGCTTTGCATTTCCTCTTTCAATTCCTAAAACTTTTAAACTATATTCCTTGTCTTTCAATATATTTACAAGTTCTTCATCATATTTTTTTGCCCAATCCATAGCATTATTATAAACTTCCTCTGCTGTATATTTAGAAATAACTAACTTAGAAACATCACATAATTTTACCATATCAAATAATGCGCCACTAACACTCATTTTATTTAATTGAAAATCAAATTCTTCTATTGATTTATCTTTGTTTTGTCTTCTCCAATTTTCAAAAGTTGAATTTGCAATATTTAATAAATATTCTTTTACAGCTAAACTTGGTATCCCTAACTCTTCATAATATGAAACTGCCGCTTCTGGGTCTTTTCTTTTACTTAATTTACGTTTATTTCCATTGTCATTTTTCATTATAGGTGAAATATGTGCATACTTAGGTGCTTTAAATCCCAACTCTTGGAATAACTGCAAATGCAATGGAACTGATGACAACCATTCATCACTACGTATTACTATAGTTGTCCCCATTAGATGGTCATCAACCGAATGTGCAAAATGATATGTTGGTAGTCCATCAGCTTTTATTATTACTATATCTTGGTCATTTTCTGGAAAATCTACATTTCCCTTTATAATATCTTTGTGTTTTATTTTCCTATCTTCTCTACCAGGTGACTTAAATCTTATTATATATTTTTCTCCTGCCTTTATTTTCTCTGCCATTTCTTCTACTGATAAATTTCTACATTTAGCCCATACTCCGTAATATCCTGTTCTAACTTTTGCTTTTTCTTGTTTTTGTCTTATTTCTTCTCCTTCTTCTGGAGTACAAAAACAAGGGTATGCTTTTCCTTGCTCTAACATATATTTCGCATAAGCTTGATAGATTTCTTTTCTTAATGATTGCTTATATGGTCCATACTCTCCTATTTCTTCAGTATCAGAAATCATACCTTCATCTGGTGCCATATCGAAATTTTTCAATGAATTTACTATATCTGTAACTCCATTTTCTATTTCCCTTTTTTGGTCTGTATCTTCTACTCTCAAGAAAAAAACTCCATTTGTTTTCTTTGCCACCATAATTGCTACTAATGCTTGATATAGCCCTCCTATATGTACAAAGCCAGTAGGACTAGGAGCAAATCTTGTGACAACTGCTCCCTCTGGTAATAATCTTTTTGGATATTTATTTTCATAATATGATATTTCCTTTACATCTGGAAATATCATATCTGCTAATTCTTTATAATTCATATTCGTTTTCTTCCCTTCTTTGTTCTAAGAAAATTTATTACACTTCCATTATAATAGGAATTATCATAGGATTTCTTTTTGTTCTATAAAATATATAATCTCTTAAATTATCTCTTACTATATTTTTTATAGTTGTCCAATCTCTAATGTTTCTTTCTTCGCATTCTCTAACTTCTTGCCTTACCTCTGATTTTATTCCTTCCATTACATTTTCTGAATCTTTTACATATATAAATCCTCTTGTAATAATATCTGGTCCTGCCATAACTTCCCCTGTTACACTATTTAAAGTTAATACCACTACTATTAGTCCATCTTGTGATAGATGCTGTCTATCTCTTAAAACAACACTTCCAACATCTCCTATACCTAAACCATCTACCAAAATTTTTCCTGCTGGTACATCATCTGTAAATTTAGCTTCATCCTCATTCATTTCCAATACTACACCATTTCTTAGTATGAATATATTCTCTCTTGGAATTTGAACCGATTTCGCTGTTTCACTGTGTGCCACCAAATGCCTATAATCACCGTGTACTGGTAAAAAGTATTTTGGCTTTGCTAATGCTAATATTAATTTTTGTTCCTCTTGGCAAGCATGTCCAGAAACGTGTATATCCTCTAATGCACTATATACTACTTCTGCTCCAATTTGCATTAACTCATCTATTACTTTTGACACATATTTTTCATTTCCTGGTATTGGTGTTGCTGAGATTATAACTAAATCATCTGGTGTGATTTTTACTTTTTTATGTGTTCCTGTAGCCATTCTTGTTAATGCTGACATAGGTTCGCCTTGACTTCCTGTAGTAATTATTACTAATTGTTCGTCTGTATAATTATTTATATTGTCTATATCTATAAATAAATTATCTGGGCATTCTATATAACCTAATTGTCTCGCTGTTGTTATCATATTTATCATACTTCTTCCACATACAGCAATTTTTCTTTTATATTTTATTGCAGAATTAACTATTTGCTGCACTCTGTGTACATTTGAAGCAAAAGTTGCTACTACTATTCTTTTTTTACAATTAGTAAATAATTTTTCAAATACTTCACCAACTGTACTTTCTGACATAGTAAATCCTTTTCTTTCTGAATTTGTACTATCTGATAATAATGCTAATATACCCTTATTTCCTAATTCCGCTATTCTACCTAAATCCATCATTTTTCCATCTATTGGTGTATAATCTATTTTAAAATCTCCTGTGTGCAATACAACTCCTGCAGGTGTTGTTATTGCTAACATAACTGAATCTGGTATACTATGCGAACTTCTTATAAATTCAATTTGAAAACATCCAGCTTTTACTGTTTCCCCTTGTTGTACTTCTACTAATTTTGTTGATGATATCAAACTATGCTCTTCTAATTTATTTTTTATTAACCCTAATGTTAATTTTGTTCCATATATTGGTGTATTTATTTGTTTTAAAAAGTATGGTATCCCTCCAATATGGTCTTCGTGTCCGTGCGTTATGAACATTCCTCTTAATTTTTCTTTATTTCTTATTATATATGTTATATCTGGTATTACTAAGTCTACTCCTAACATATCATCTTCTGGGAATGATATACCACAATCTATTACAATTAAATCATTTTCATATTCTAATACTGTTATGTTTTTACCTATTTCGTGTAATCCCCCAAGTGGTATTATTTTTAATTTAGGTTTTTTGAATATTTCTGTCTTTTTAGCTGTATTTTCTGTTTTTTTCTCTCCTTTTCTATTTATTTTATTTCTTTTTTCTGTTGACTTTATTATTTCGTCTACTTGTTGTTCTATTATTTTTTCATTTTCCTTTTCTTGAATTTTTCCTTTTCTTCTTCTTGCTGAAGATATTTTTGATTTTTCTTTTGTTATTTCTCTTTTTTTACTATTCGCTCCTTTTTCTTTCTTTTCTTCTTCCATTATTAATTTCTTTCTCCTTCCTTTGGGTACAAATTTATAAAGCACTATTATTATTTTCATAGCGCATTTTAATAATTCATATAATCTCATTTAACACATACTGTATTATAACACGTATTTATAATAAAGTCAATCTATAATAAGAAAATAAAACTTTATTTATGAAAGAAATGTGATAATGTCTTAAGTAATGAAATGAGAAAATGTCCCAACAAAAAACTAATTGTTCTCTTAA
>CANQRS010000029.1 GCA_947626295.1 uncultured Clostridia bacterium | reverse complement strand
AGAAAAAGCTTATGAGGTAGTAGTGACAAATACAAACAAGATTGCAGATATGTGTGAACAGATATCACCTATATCTCAAGAAAAATGCCCACCACATATACCAGGTTGTGAAGAGACGATAAAAGATATTGCGTATAGTAAGGCACACGAGTTATATGGTGAGAAGTTACCAGATATAGTTCAAAACAGATTAGACAAAGAATTAGATTCAATTATAAAAAATGGATTTTCTGTTATGTATATCATTGCGCAAAAGCTTGTATGGAAATCAAATGATGATGGATATATTGTAGGTTCAAGAGGTTCAGTAGGTTCATCTTTTGTTGCTAATATGACTGGAATTACAGAGGTAAATTCATTGCCACCACATTATAGATGCCCAAATTGTAAATATTCGGATTTTACAGATTATGGATATCAAAATGGATTTGATTTACCAGATAAAAAATGCCCAAAATGTGGAGTAGATTTAGCGAAAGATGGAATGGATATACCGTTTGAAACATTTTTAGGATTTAATGGAGATAAGGAGCCAGATATAGATTTGAATTTTTCTGGAGAATATCAGGCAAAAGCACATAAATATACAGAGGTTATTTTTGGAAAAGGAACGACTTTTAAAGCTGGAACAATTGGAACTGTAGCAGAAAAAACTGCTTATGGATATGTAAAAAAATATTTTGAAGAGCGAAATATACCTGTAAGTCAAGCAGAGGCAACAAGATTGTCAGTGGGATGTACAGGAATAAAAAGAACGACAGGTCAGCATCCAGGGGGAATAATAGTAGTTCCAAAAGGAAGAGAAATATATGAATTTACTCCAGTTCAACATCCAGCTGATGACCCAAATTCAGATATAGTAACTACACATTTTGATTATCACTCAATAGACCAGAATTTATTAAAATTAGATATACTTGGTCACGATGACCCGACAGTTATAAGAATGTTACAAGATTTAACAGGTATTGACCCTACTAAAGTACCACTAGATGATAAAAAAACAATGTCATTGTTTAGTTCAACTGAAGCTTTGGGAGTTACTTCAGAACAAATAAAATCTAAAGTTGGAAGTTATGGAGTACCTGAGTTTGGAACGAAATTTGTAAGAGGTATGCTTTTGGATACTAAGCCAACAACATTTGATGAGTTGATAAGAATATCAGGATTATCTCACGGTACCGATGTGTGGCTTAACAATGCACAAGAGTTAATACAAAATGGTACAGTTACTTTAAGAGATGCAATATGTTGTCGTGATGATATTATGATATATTTAATAAAACAAGGATTAGACCCAAATATATCTTTTAAAATTATGGAGTCAGTTCGTAAGGGAAAAGTCGCAAAAGGAAAAGAAAAAAAATGGGAAGAGTATAAGGAAATAATGAAACAGCATAATGTTCCAGATTGGTATATAAAATCGTGCGAGAAAATAAAGTATATGTTTCCTAAAGCACACGCGGCGGCTTATGTAACAAATGCTTTTAGAATAGCGTGGTTCAAGGTACATCAGCCAAAAGCATATTATACGGCATTCTTTTCTATAAGGGCAGCAGATAATTTTGATGCATCTTGTATGATATATGGAAAAGAAAAAGTAAAAAATAAAATGAAAGAAATTGATATGCAAGGGAATGCAGCAACTAAAAAAGACCAAGATATGTATCCTGTTTTAGAGTTGGTACTTGAAATGTATGAAAGAGGAATAAAATTTTTGCCTATAGATTTATATAAATCACATTGGAAGAATTTTAAAATTGAAGGCGAGGATATTAGGCCTCCTATTAATAGCATACCTGGACTTGGTCCTATTGCAGCAGAGTCAATATATAAGGCTGCTCAAGAAGAGGAATTTATGTGTATTGATGAAATTAGGATGAGAGCAAAAGTTGGTGAATCTATAATTGATATGCTTAAAGAAAATGGCTGTGTAGATGGACTTCCTGAGAGTAATCAAATGAGTTTGTTTGGATAATAGAAAAAACCTAGCTCTGAAAAAGAGCTAGGCGATGTTTTTTTATCTGTACTCACCACCAATAGTGGTGACGTTTGTTTTTTGCAGAACTCCTTTTATCATTTTGTAGGATTCTGCTTCGATTTTTATTCCTTTAGGGATAAAATTCGTTTTGCTGTTATTTTTTTTGCTGCTAAGCTTATACAGATATTTAAACATTGCTTTCCTTTCTCCCACTTTAGGCTGTGGGGCCTACAAATGTGAGGATTTACCTCATATATATATATTATACTAAATTTTTTGAAAAAAGTCAAATTATGTAAATCTTTGAAAAACTACTTGCCAAATGGAAAAAAATGTGATAAAATATGGACTGTTAAAAAATAAGGGGAATTTTAACATCCTTACTCATACTGAAAATGTGTGGGTTATATAGCCAAAAGGAGGTGGAAATAATGAATAAATACGAAAGTATAATCATTATTAATCCAAATTGTACTGACGAAGCTATAAAAGGCTTAGAAAGTAGATTTACAGGATTAATAAATCAAAATGGAAAAGTTGAATCTGTAGAAAATATGGGAAAGAAAAAATTAGCTTATGAAATCAAAAAAAATAAAGAAGCTATATATATGTTATTCAATTTTGAAGCAAAGCCAGATTCAATTGCAGAGTTAGAAAGAAATTACAGAATAACAGATGATATACTAAAGTTTATAGTAGTAAAAAAATAAGAAACAAAAATAAAGAAGGGGCCTTTATTAGAGTAAAGAAAGGTAAGTGAAAAAATATGAATAAAGTAATATTAATGGGGAGATTAACAAGAGACCCAGAGGTGAGATACACTCAAACTAATAATACATTAGTAGCAACATTTGCTTTAGCTGTAAATAGAAGATTTGCAAGAACAGGAGAAGAAAGACAGGCAGATTTTTTTAATATAGTAGCTTGGGGAAAACTAGGTGAATTTTGTAGTAAATACTTTAAAAAAGGTCAACAAGTAGGAATTATAGGAAGACTACAAACAAGAAATTGGGATGATGATAAAGGCACTAGACATTATGTAACAGAAGTTATAGCAGAAGAAGCATACTTTGCAGAAGGTAGAAGAGATGCAGATGCTTCAAGTACAGCATTTGACAATGCTTTTGGAGCAACAGCACCTGGCGGAGTAGATACTAGTGCAGGAATGGGGTCAGATTTTGAAGTTTCTGCAAGTGACGATTTACCATTCTAAAAAATAAATAGTTAAGGGGTGAAAGAGATGGCAGATAAGAAAAACAGAAAAAATAACAGAAATAATAATTATGATGAAGATTATAATCCAAGATTAAAAAAACAAAGAAAAAAAGTTTGTCCATTATGTAGTGATAAAAATTTTGTTTTAGATTATAAAAACTTTGATATAATGAAAAAATTTATTAATGATAAGGGAAAAATTTTACCAAGAAGAACAACTGGAGTTTGTGCAAAACATCAAAGAGATATAACATTAGCTGTAAAAAGAGCTAGACAAATTGCTGTATTACCATATACACAAGAATAATAATAAAGATAAGTGTTTTTTTAAGCACTTATCTTTATTTTTTGCAGAAAACAACAAGTTTTATTAGGAGAATTATTAAATTCTTTTATTGCTTAGAATGTTAGGCACTTATTTTGTGATTTTTAGGTAAAAAATGTTGGAATAATACTTGATTTTGGAATATAAATATACTATAATAGTAATATGGGTATATTTTATCCAAAGAAAATGTAAAAAGGTAGGTATTATTATGATACAAAAAAAGGTAGTTAAAGTATTTTTTAGTATATTAATTATATCAGTAATGATTTTAGGATTATGCCAAAATACATTGTATGCAACAGATGTTACTAAAAAAGTAGAAATAACTAAATATAGTTATATATCTAATGGTGAAGGTGGATATGAATCTGCAAAAAGAGGTTATGCATTAAAAGAAAAAGATTTAGGTAATTCAAATCATCACCCAATATATCAAGTACTTTCTAAAGACGGAACAGAAGCTGTAGATAGTATAGATTTATATTGTGTAAATGCAACTTCTGGTGCAACTTGGTTTAGCAATCATAATATAGAAAATGTACCAGTTACCTATACTAGACAATATGATTTAACAGATAAAGCAACATTACAACAACAATTAACAGGTAATGGATATAAAATTATATTAGGTGATAATGTATATGGACCATTAATGTGGATTTTAGATAATATATATGTATCTAAAAAAGATAACAATAGTGTAGAGCCATTAACTATAAAAGAATTGTTAGCAAATGCAGGAATAAAATATGGAAAAAATCCAGAATATCCACAAGATGATGATATGTATTATTATGATGGTACACAATATGATGGAAAATTAGGAAAAGATGGATATAAAGATAGAGTTACTGGTGAAGCTGTTTTGCTAACATCAGATATGGTTCAAGCAGTACAACAAGCAGCAATATGGTATTTTACAAACTATACAGCACAACAACAAAACACATATAATAATTATGATGAAAAAGACGGCCAAACTTTAAATTGGTTAGAATATATAACAGAAAATGATAGCCCAGACGATTATAAGCCAATTGCTACTGTAGGAAAAGATTCAAATGAAATTGCAAAAAATAAGCAACTTCAAGAACAAGCTTCAATATTATACAATTATTTAATAGATGGAGCTAAAGCAGCTGGAAGTAACTATACAGGTGTGTCAAATATTTCATTAAGATTGGAAAAAGGTGAAAGAACATTAACTAAAATAGATGATACAGATAATTATAGAATTGGTCCAATAAAAGTTGCAGGAGAAGGAATTATTGGAAATCTTGATATAAAAATAAATGACCAACAAATAGATACAGAAAAAGTAACAATACAAGATTCAGCAGAAGGTGGACAAAAACTTTCAGAAGTTAAAGTAGGTCAAGAATTTTATATAATAGTACCAAGTGAATATGTAGTAGGTGGAGAAGTTGATATTGATATATCAGGAAAAGGTATATCAACACAAAAATATTTATACACAGAAGATAATCAAACACAGCAACCAATAGTAGAAGTATTAAAACAACCAGTAACGCAAAGTATAAGTTTAACGGCGACAAAAGAAAAGAATTTTGACTTAGCTTTAAGAAAGCAAATTGTGTCAGTCGGTGGAACACATAATATATATAATGAAGATGGAGAAATAGCAGAACGAGAAATAAACATAGATACATCTTCTATACCTGAAACAGCCACATATAAACATAGAAAAGACCCAATAGTAGTATCTTCAGGAAATACTGTAACATATAGATTATATATATATAACGAAGGAGATATTGATGGATTTGCAACAAAAATCATAGACCAATTACCTGTAGGGTTAACAATTGTTCCAGGGTTCCCAAATACACTAGTATCAGGAAAAGGAAATACATATCAGGTAGAATATGATGAAGAAGTAAATCAAATAAGATATACATTACAAAATAGAGAAGCATCAACTCCAATAACTAAATATACTGGAGGAACAACTTTAGATTCAGATTATATAGATATAGCTTGTGTAGTAACTCAAGAAGCAGAAGTAGATGGACAAACAAAACATTATTTAACAAATATAGCACAGATTGTGGAAGAGTATGATAATCAAGGTGGATTAATAAGAAGAGATAGAAATGCAACTGAATCTACACCAGGAAATTTAACAAAACGACAAGAAGAATTAAATGTTACAGATAGAGATGATGTATATAATGGAAGTACAGATGGCTCAATATTCTATACAGGTAAAGAAAATGATTTCTATTTTGCAGGGCAAGAAGATGATGATGATTTTGAAACATTAGTACTAATGCCACAGAATTTTGACTTAGCATTAAGAAAATTTATATCAGCAGTAAGCTCAGTAAATTCATTTGAAGAAGCAGTTATGTATGAGAGAGAACCAGATGTAAATACATCAAATTTATATAAAGAAGTTAATGGTGAATTAATAACAACAGCAACATATAATCACTCTAAAAAGCCGGTATCAGTTAAAGTTGGGGATTATGTATTATATACAATAAGAGTATATAATGAAGGAGATATTCCAGCAGTAGCAGCAGAAGTACAAGATAAATTACCAGAGTATCTTGACTTTGTAGATACAACAGACGAATATATAAATAGAATAAATTCAATATGGACTTATGATGCTAATACAAGAACAGTTACTACTACATCAAGTGAAGTTTTAAATCCTTTTGATTCGGTTAATGATAATGGTAAGGGTTCAGGATTAGATTCTACAGACTTCCAAATAGTATGTAAGGTAAATGATAAAGCATTAACAGATGTATCAATAACAAATGTTGCTCAAATTACTTTATATGAAGATGAAAATGGTAACGAGAAATCTAATGATGATATAGACTCTTATGATGGAGAAGGAGAAGGTAACTTCGAATATGATGATGATATTTCAGATTATAGAGACAGAGATGTAGAACAACAAGAAAATGATGAATATATTCCAGGACAAGAAGATGATGATGACTTCGAAAAATTAGTTATACGTGAACAGAAATTTGACCTAGCATTAAGAAAATTTATTACTAATATTGAAGGAGAAGATGTTACATCAAGAATTCCTCAAGTAAAATATGAAGATGGAAAAATAAAATATAAACATCCAAAAGATGTAGTAAAGGTTGTAGTAGGAGATACAGTAACATATACTATAAGAGTATTTAATGAAGGAGAAATTGCAGGATACGCAGAAGAAATATCAGACGATATTCCAGAATATTTAGAATTTTTACCAGATAATGAAATAAATCAAGAATATAGATGGGTAATGAAGGATAGTAATGGAAATGTAACTGCAAATGTTAAAGATGCTGTAAAAATATCTACAGATTACAGGTCAAAAGATTATGGCGAAGAATTAAGTGATGGAGAGGAAAGCAATCTAAATTTATTAAATGCATTCAATCCAGATGAAGAAATAAGTGAAGAAAACCCTGATTATGTAGATGTACAGGTAGCATTTAAGGTAAAAGACCCAGATTCAAGTACTTATGTAATAACGAATAAAGCTCAAATATCAGAAGATGCGGATGAAAATGGAAATCCAGTAGATGATATAGACTCTAAGCCAGATGAATGGATTGAAGACGAAGATGACCAAGATTATGAGAATGTTAGTGTAGAATATTTTGATTTAGCATTATTAAAATATGTATCAAAAGTAATGGTAACAGAAGGTAAAACAACAACTACAACAAATACAAAAAATACTGGAGCTGATACAGATATAGTTCCTAAAGTAGAAGTAAATAAAAAGAAAATAAAATCAACAGTAGTAAAATTTGAATATACAATAAAGATTACAAATGAAGGTGATATAGAAGGTTATGCTACAGAGATAACAGATTACGTACCAGAAGGATTAAAATTCTATAAAGAAGACAATAAAGGATGGACAGAAAAAGAAGATGGAGTAATTACAACAGATTTATTAAAAGATAAATTATTAAAACCAGGAGAAAGTGCAACAGTAAAGGTAATATTTAGATGGATAAACGGAGAAAAGAATTTGGGAGTAAAAACAAATGTAGCAGAGATATCACAAGATAAAAACGAAAAAGGTATACACGATAAAGATTCTAGTCCGGGAAATAAGAAGGATAAAGAAGATGATATAGATGATGCAGATGTATTGTTATCTATAAAAACAGGTCTTATAGGAACTGTAATGCCTTATGTAGGTGGAACTATGTTAATATTAGTAGTTTTAGCTGGAGGAATTATATTAATTAAAAGATATGTATTATAATTAAAATCGAAACTTTTTGCGGAATATTCTGCAAAAAGTTTTGATTAAAATATATATTTAATAAAATTTATAGGAGGTATATCAATATGTATGGAAAAAAATATAGTAAATTTTTAACCATAATATTAATTTTGATAATTATAGCTATAATTGGGCTATTGGGATATTTAACATATAGTTATTATAAAAAGAATGCAGATAATAGTGATGCGTCATCATTTGTAGATGAATTTCCTGATACAGTAGCAACAGAGGATACAACAGGAGGAGTTACACCAAGCGAAAATCAAGATTTACAACAAGCAGATGTAGACGAGTCATCTGGAAAAAACGGTAAATTTTACAAAGGTTTTGAAGTTATAGGAACTATAGAAATTCCAAAAATAAATTTAAAATATCCTGTATTAAAGGAATTAAGTACAACATCATTAGATACAGCAGTAGTAGGAATTTATCCTAAAAATCCTGTATTAAATTCAGTTGGAAATGTAGTTATAGCAGGACATAATTATAGAAATGGACAATTTTTCTCTAATAATAAAAAGTTATCTAAAGAAGATACAATATATATTACAGATTTAGATAACAATAGAATTGCATATAAGATATATGATATGTTTGAAACAACAGCTGAAGATACAAAATCATATAATAGAGATACAGATGGAAAAAGGGAAATAACTCTTTCTACTTGTACAGATGATTCATCAAGAAGATTAGTAATATTAGCTAGAGAAGAATAATAAGAAAAAAGTAAATTTATTTGTAAAAATAAATTTACTTTTTTTTTTACCAATTTTTTAACATCGAGGATTTATAATAAATATGAACATTCAAGTTGGGTAGGAAGTTTTTTGTATTGTATTAATTATATATTAAATAAAAAAAATATGTATAAAATATTGATTATATGTATATAATATGTTATAATATACATATAATATATTGTGGAGGTGATATTATGGCTACAATAAATGTTAATGTAGATGAAAAAGTAAAAGAACAAGCAAAGGAAACTCTTGAATGTTTAGGAACAAATTTTACAAATGTTATTAATATGTTATTAAGACAAATAATCTTAACTGAAAGCATTCCATTTGAAATAAAAATACCAAAATTAAATGCTGAAACCGTAAAAGCTATTGAAGATGCAGAAAAGGGAATAGGATTAAGTAAAGGATATACTGATTTAGACGAAATGTGGAAAGATTTAGAGAAAGAGGATTGATAAATTTGCTAACAGTAAAATATACTAATTTATTTAAAAAAGACTATAAATTAATGAAAAAGAGAGGACTTAATCTAAAACTATTGAAAAAAGTAGTTGATTATATATAACAAAAAGCGCTATTGATTTATTATTATCAATAACGCTTTTTATAATATTTTTTTTATGAAATAATTAATTATCTAACTTTTTTATAAGAATAACTATATCTTTAATAGAAGAAATTGCTTTAATAATTTCAATTTCACTGAATTTTTGCAAATATCTGTTAGTTTCTCTTAATACTTCATCATCTAAACCAAATAGAATATAATCAGCCGAATGACCACTAATTTCTCTAAGGGCTCTGATACTTTTATAAACTAAATTTCCTTTTCCTCTTTCAACTAATCCTAAAAACTGTGGAGAAACGCCGATTTTTGGCCCTAATTGACTTTTATTCATTTTTAGCTCTTTTTCTCTAATGTATTTAATTCTTTTGCCTCTTTCAATTTGTTCTAAATCATTTTCTGGTACATTTGGATTAACCATTTTATTCCCTCCTTATCTTTTTTATATATTTTATAATATAAAAAGTTCAAATGAATAGAAAATCAACCTGTAGATATGTGGTATTTTATGGTGAAATATGGTATATTATAGACAAAAATGTAAAAAATTATCGATTAAAGTACAATTAATAGATAGAAATTTTGTACCTTAAGAAAGGAGAGAGAAAAATAGTGGGTACTAAGCCAATGAAAATATTGATAATAGAAGATGATTTAGAAGCGTGTAATGATTTTATTAAATGTGTTAAAAATAGGGATGATATAGACATAGTTGCAATAACGGACTCTGATGTTGAAGGAATGAAATATGTTAAACTGAAACATCCAGAAGGAATAGTGTTAGATTTAGAATTAAATAATAGTAGCACAGGAAATGCAGATTCTTTGGAATTCCTAGCGAATTTAAAGAAAATAAATTTGAATTATGAACCTATTATAATTGTAACAACACATATAAATTCAAAAAGAACTTATGAAATTCTTCATAGAAATGGTGTAGACTTAATACTTTATAAAGACCATCCAAAGTACTCTTCTAATTATGTTTTAAATAAATTCATTAATTTAAGAAGCGTATTTTCGGGAAGAAGAAACACTGTTCAAGAACAAATACACGAAAACGAAAATAGAATTTCAGATTTGATTTATTATGAATTAGATATAATTGGTATAACTCCAAATCTAAAAGGTCGACAATACATACACGATGCAATATTATTTTTAGTTGAAAATGATAAAAGCGATGCAAATGTTATTCAATATCTATCTAAAATTAACAAGAAATCAGGTAATACCATAACTAATGGGATACAAAATGCAATAATCCACGCGTGGAGAGTATCACCGATTGAGGATTTGACTGCTAATTATACAGCTAGGGTAAACTATGAAACAGGTGTACCTACGCCAATGGAATTTATATATTATTATGCAGATAAAATAAAAAAGCTAATCTAGTATAGGAATATACTAGATTTTTTTATGTTTTACCATCTTTTTCTATTGTGAAAAACCACTGAGCCACAAGGGTTTGGTGGTATTTTTATATTAACAATATGAGTTGGAGCGTTAAGAAAAAGGTGGTGAGAGCTATGAGTTGGTGGGAATATTTTTTAAGATACATAAAAAAATGGGCTGGTACATAATATAAGTTATGAACTTTAACTTATTGTTAGTAATAAGGCTGAGTTAATCAAGGTTGTAATAAAATTTATTGCAGCCTTGATTATTTTTTTATTTTTTTATATAATGTTAATATGTTAAAAAGTGGGGGAAGGAAAATGAATATGAATAATTTTGACAATTTGCTTATTACACTTGAGTTAAGTAATGCAATAAGTAATATTAAATTATTTTTTACATTAATATTTGCATATTATATATTTATAAAAATTGTTAATATAAAAGAAATCAAAAAGATAAATGTAGTTGTAAGTATAACAATTATATTTTTAGTAGAGTTTATATTAAATATATTAAATTATGATATGTATTATAATTTTATTTTCCAATTTATAACATTAATATTAGTAGATTATTTCAGCTTTAAAAAAGATATAGTGTATACAATGTTAAATACAATTATATCTTTAGGAATTAGTTATGTATTATTTTTCTTGTCTGTTATAATAAGTTGTGTGCCTAATGTATTATTTAGAATAACAAACGATTATATAAATCTAATTGTATTAATTGTAATTAATTTTGCTGTAACATATTTTGGGCTTAAAATTAAAAGAATTAAAAATGGATTGATTTTTTTGCAGGAAAAATTAAAAAATGAATATTTAAATATTTTGATATTCAATTTAAGTGTTATAGTATTATGTTTGTACATTATATTGTCATTAGTGGATAGTTTAGAAAATTATAGAGATATAGTGGCTATGTTAATAGTTCTTTCTATAGTAATGTTTATTACAATTAAAAAATCATTAGAAATATATTACAAACAAACTTTGTTAGTAAAAGAATTAGATGCGACAAAAATTGAATTGGAAGATAAGAAAAAAGAAGTAGAGCAATTAGAAAAAGAAATTCTAGATTTTAGTAAAGAAAGTCATTCACTTGCCCATAAGCAGAAAGCATTAGAATATAAAATAAATGAATTGATGAAAGTAAATAGCGAAAGAGGGACAGAACTTAAAGAAGAAATAGGTGAATTATCAAAAGAATTGTATAAAGAACAGGCAGCAACGGAATTATCTAAAACTGATATACCAGAAATTGATGATATGTTAAAATATATGCAAGCTGAATGTATAAAAAATAAAATTGATTTTGACTTACAAATAAGTGGAAATATATTTTATATGACTAATAATTTAGTGACAAGAAAAGAGTTGGAAATTCTAATTGCAGACCATATAAAAGATGCTATTATAGCTATAAATTATTCTGATAATATTAACAGAAGTATTTTAGTAAGATTAGGTGATATTGATGGAATTTATAGTTTATACATATATGATTCAGGAATAGAGTTTGAAAAAGAAATATTAGAGATGTTAGGAAAGAAGCCAATTACTACTCATTCAGATAGCGGAGGTACAGGAATGGGATTTATGAACACTTTTGATACATTAAGAAAACATAATGCTAGTTTAATAATTGACCAATATAATAAACCTAATAAAGATGACTATACAAAAGTAATTATGATAAAATTTGATGGAAAAAATGAATTCAAATATTAAAGGTTTATAGGTGAAACCATATTAAAAACCTAAATTTTATTGCGAGGATGATTATAAGAAAATGAATAAGGGACAAGCAGAAAAGAGGATACAAGAATTAAGAAAACAAACAGAATATTATGCAAATAAATATTATGATGAAGATAAACCAGAAATATCGGACTATGAATATGATATGCTAATTTTTGAATTAAGAAATTTAGAAAAGGAATTTCCAGAATTGGCAAGTACGGAATCTTTAACTCAAAGAGTAGGAGGAAGAGTAAAAGAAGGACTAAAAAAGGTAGAGCATAAAATACCATTACTTAGTTTGCAAGATATATTTAATTTGGAAGAAATAAAAGAATATGTAGAAAAAATACAGGCTCAAGCGAAAAATAAAAAGATAGAAAATTCAAGTTTTGTTGTAGAGACTAAAATAGATGGATTGACAGCAGCATTAGAATATAAAGATGGTGTATTGGTAAGAGGAGCAACAAGAGGAAATGGAACCATAGGTGAAGATGTTACAGAAAATTTGAAAACCATAAAAAATATACCAAAAAAATTAAAAGAAAAGATTGATATAATAGTTAGAGGGGAAGTATTTATAAGTAAAGCTGATTTTGAAAAAATGAACCAAGAAAGAGAAGCAAATGAAGAACCACTATTTGCTAATGCGAGAAATGCAGCGGCGGGCTCGTTAAGGCATTTGGATATAGATGTGGCTAAATCAAGACCACTTGATATGTATGTATATAATGTTCAAGAAATAGAGGGAAAGGAGTTTAACTCACACTACGAAGAATTAAAATATTTAGAAGAACTAGGATTTAATGTAAATCCAGTAAAAATACATTGTCAAAACATTGATGAAGTAATAGAAGCAATAGAAGAAATAGGAAGAAAAAGAGATGAATTAACATTTGGAATTGATGGAGCTGTTATAAAGGTTGATGATTTGAATTTTAGAGAAATACTGGGAACTACAGCAAAAAGCCCAAGGTGGCAAATTGCATATAAATATCCACCAGAGCAAAAAGCAACTAAACTTATAGATATTGTATGTAATGTGGGAAGAACAGGAGTTATAACACCACTTGCAATTTTGAATCCAATACAAGTTGCAGGTTCTACAATATCTAAAACGACCCTTCATAATCAGGATTTTATAAAAGAAAAAGAGATTATGATAGGTGATACTGTAATTATTCAAAAAGCAGGAGATGTAATTCCTGAAATTGTAAAGGTAGATAAAGAAAAAAGGACTGGAGAAGAAATTCCATTTGAAATGCCAACAGTTTGTCCAATTTGTGGCGCACCAGCAGTTAGAGAGGAAGGAGAAGCGGCAGTTAGATGTACAGGTATTGAATGTTCTGCTAAATTGTATAGAAATTTAGTACATTTTGTTTCAAGAGAAGCTATGAATATCGAGAGAATGGGTGGAAATATTATAGAACAGCTTTTAAATAGAAATTTAATAAATAATATTGCAGATATTTATACTTTAAAATATGAAGATGTGTTGGCTTTAAAGAAGAATGGAAAGAAGTTTGCAGAGAATCTAATAAATGCTATTGAAAGTAGCAAAAATAATGAACTTCATAGATTGATTACAGCACTTGGAATTAGGCATATTGGAACAAAAGCATCAAAAACTTTGGCTAGAAAATATAAAACACTTGATAAATTAGCCGAAACAAATTTTGAAGAGTTGAGCAATATAGATGATATTGGACCAATTGTAGCAAATAGTATAATAGAGTTTTTTAATCAAGAACAAACAAAGGATTTGATAAAGAGACTAAAGCAATATGGTGTTAATATGGAGGAACATAAAGAAAAGGGAACTGATAATAGGTTTAAGGGACTTACGTTTGTTATTACAGGGACTTTGGATAATTTTTCGAGAAATGAAGCGAGTGATATAATTGAAAAATTTGGAGGAAAAGCTTCTAGTACAGTATCTAGTAAAACTAGTTATTTACTTGCTGGCGAGAATGGTGGTAGCAAACTTACAAAGGCTCAAACTTTGGGAGTTAAAATAATAGATGAACAGGAATTTATGAAAATGATTAAGTAAAAAGAAAGGATTTTTTAAATGAATCAATATACTTTTGAAATGATGTATGAAGATTTGAGGAATGGATATCAAATTTATTATACTTATGTAAAAAATAGATATTTGCTTTTTAGAACTGCAAAAAATTGTTATACTCAAAAACTAATATCTGATAATACTAAAAATCCACAACCTAAGTCTACAGTGCTGACGTTAAAAAGGGTTAAAGAGATGTTTCCATTTATGGAGGATATTGAGTATAAAGTATCAAATGACTGAAAATTGAAAGGGATAAAATGATAGCAGAAGTAATAATAGATAGTAGAGCAAAGAAATTAAACAGAAAGTTTGACTATAAAATACCAGAAGAGTTAGAGGATATAATAGAAATAGGAAGCAGAGTATTAGTACCATTTGCGAACTTTAAAAAATTGGAAGAAGGCTATGTTATTAAAATAAAGGAAAAAACGGAGTATGAAGTAAAGGAAATAGCAAAGCTTAGTGAAAATTTGAGTAAAGAAAGAATAGAACTCGCAAGGTGGATGGCAAGAAAATATTTTTGTAATGTATCAGAATGTGTGAGATTAATGCTTACACCAGGGACAAAAAATAATGAAAAAGTTATATCAGATAAGAAAATGAATTTTGTGTATTTGAATTTGAAAAAGGAAGATATAGATATTGCATCTTTAAGAGGCGAAAAGCAAAAAAAAGCTATGCAGTTTATTTTAAAGAATGAAGGATATACAATCCCAGAAATAATGAATTTAGCAGATGTATCAAGAGATACAGTAAATTCATTAATAAAAAAAGGGTATATAAAAATAGAAGAACAAAAAGTAGAAAGAAATCCATTAGCATTAAAACAGAAAAATGAAAATAGAAAATTGGAATTAACTGAAGAACAACAAATTGTTTTTGATAGGGTGAGTGAAACTATAGATAATGAGAAATTTGAGGAATTTTTATTGTATGGAGTAACTGGCTCAGGAAAAACAGAGGTATATATGCAATTAATTGAAAAGGTAATAAATAAAGGAAAGACAGCAATTATGTTAGTTCCAGAAATATCATTAACTCCTCAAATGATAGAGAGATTTATAGGAAGATTTGGAAAAGGAGAATTGGCGGTATTGCATAGTAAACTCTCAAAGGGGGAGAGGCACGATGAATGGATAAAAATAAGAGAAGGTAGAGCAAAAATTGTAATAGGTGCAAGGTCTGCAATATTTGCTCCACTAGAGAATATAGGAATAATAATTATTGATGAGGAACACGATAGCTCATATAAATCAGAGTCGACTCCAAGATATAATGCAAAAGAAATTGCAATTAAAATTGCAAAGGAGAGTAGGAGCGTTTTGTTGTTAGGCAGTGCAACTCCAGATATCAATACATTTTTTAGAGCGAATAATAATGAAATAACATTATTAAGATTGACAACAAGAGCAAATAAATCATCTTTGCCTAATGTAGAGGTTGTTGATTTAAAGATGGAATTGGCTACAGGTAATAAATCGATGCTTAGTAAATCTTTGTACGGTAAAATGGAAAGGAATTTAAAAGATAAAAGGCAAACGATTTTGTTTTTGAATAGGAGAGGTTATTCTACTTTCATAATGTGTAGAGAATGTGGATATACCGTTAAATGTCCAAATTGCAGTATAAGTTTAACATATCATAGTTTTGAGAATAAACTAAAATGCCATTATTGTAGTTATGAAGAAAAAGTAGTAAATATTTGTCCAAACTGTAAAAGTGATAAAATACGATATTTTGGAACTGGAACTCAAAAGTTGGAGAAAGAAGTAAAGAAGATTTTCCCAAGTGCAAGTACAATAAGGATGGATGTGGATACAGTAACTAAGAAAAATTCGTATGAAGAGATTTTAAATAAATTTAAGAACGAAAATATTGATATATTAATAGGAACACAGATGGTAGTAAAAGGACACCATTTCCCTAATGTAACATTAGTTGGAGTTATTGCTGCTGATAGTTCTTTAAATATAGATGATTTTAGAGCCAATGAAAGAACATTCCAAATATTAACTCAAGTTGCAGGTAGAGCAGGAAGAGAGAATTTAGAGGGGAATGTTGTGATTCAAACATATAATCCAGATAATTTTAGTATAGAGTTTGCAAAAAAACAAAACTATGATTTATTTTATAGAACTGAAATTGAATTAAGAAAACAGTTGAAATATCCGCCATTTTGCGATATAATAGTAGTGGGATTTTCTGGAATGGATGAAAAGGAAATTGTTAAATTAAGCACATTTGTTTATAATATGTTGAAAACTAATCTTGAAAAATACGAAATAAATGTGTTTAATCCTATGCCAGCACCAATTGATAAAATACAAAACAAATTTAGGTGGCGTATCATAGCAAAAGGAAATGTTACAGAAGAAGTAGTAATAATTATAAATAAATGTTTGCAAAATGTATATGATTTGAATGAATTTAAAAATACGAATTTATATGTTGATGTAAATCCAAATAATATGATGTGATAAAGAAAGGAATGAAATAAGATGGCATTAAGACAGATAAGGGAAGAAAGTGACGAAATCTTGAGAAAAAAATCAAGAGATGTGGAAGTAGATGATATTACAGGAGAAAAAATACAAACTCTAATTAATGATATGATAGAAACAATGACACATTATAATGGAGTAGGATTAGCAGCAGTTCAAGTTGGGATTTTAAAAAAGATTATAGTTATAGATGTTCAAGATGAAAATGGTGTATATGTTATGATAAATCCTAAAATATTAAAGTCTAAAGGAAATAAAGAGTGCGAAGAAGGATGTTTGAGTTTTCCTAATCAATTTGGGAGAGTTATTAGACCTACAGAGGTTGTTGTAGAATATTATGATAGAAATGGAGAGTTGATAAAACTTAAGGCAAAGGATTTGCTTGCACAAGCAATTTGCCACGAATGTGACCATTTGGAAGGGATATTATTTATAGATAATGTAATACCAGGTACTTTGGAATATGTTACTCCAGACAATGATTAATAAAAGGGTGGAAAAATGATTTGTATTATAATCGTTTTTCAGCCCTATTTGTGTTCAGGAAAGGAATGTGATAAAATGAGAATTTTGTTTATGGGAACACCAGATTTTGCTAAGGTATCGTTAGAGGCGATATATAATGCAGGGTATGAAATATTGGGAGTTGTGACAAATCCGGACAAACAAAAAGGTAGAGGTATGAAGATGCTTGCAACACCTGTTAAAGAATTTGCAATAGAAAAAAATATACCAGTTTATCAACCTATTAAAGTTAAAGGTAATGAAGAATTTATAAATCAAATAAAAGAGTTAAATCCTGAAGTTATTTGTGTTGTAGCTTATGGAAAAATATTGCCAAAAGAAATTTTGGATATACCTGAAAAAGGGTGTATAAATGTGCACGGTTCATTACTTCCAAAATATAGAGGTGCTGCGCCTATTCAATGGGCAGTACTAAATGGTGATAAGACAACAGGAGTTACGACAATGTATATGGATGTAGGAATGGATACAGGTGATATGATTTTGAAGAAAGAAGTACAAATTGGAGAAGATGAGACAACAGGGGAGCTTTGGGATAGATTAGCCGATTTAGGAGCAAAGACTTTGGTAGAGACACTAGAGCAAATTGAAAGTGGAACAGCAGTTAGGGTTAAGCAAGGTGATGATTTTTCCATAGCACCAATGCTTGACAAACAGATGGCTAAAATTGATTGGAATAGTCAAACAGCGGTACAGATAAAAAATTTAGTTAGAGGATTAAATCCAATTATGGGTGCATATAGTTTTATTAATGATAAAAAAATAAAATTGTGGAAGGTTAAAGTTAGGAATTTAGATGAAGGCGATTTTGATAAAGAAAATGGAACAATTTTAATGGCGGATAGTAAAAAGGGATTAAGTATTAAGGCAAAAGATGGAGTTATTGAGGTATTGGAAATCCAAGGAGAAAATGCAAAAAGAATGCCTATTTTAGATTTTTTAAGGGGAAATAATATAGAGGTAGGAACGATTTGCAAATAGAAAAGTATTTGATAACAAATTTTTTTGATTTTTTTGTTTAAATGCCTTGACGTAAAAGGAAAAAAGTGATATAATTCTTATGTTATAAGTTTAAATCAAAAGAGATAATTATATATAAGAAAATAGGAATTAAACTAAAGCAGAAAGCGAATTCAAAAATTGAGAAAGCAGGCAATTTTGAAATTCGCTATTATTGTTTTATTTTAAGAGGGGATTTTCTTGTAGATTATATATTTTAAAATCTGCTTAATATTTTTTAGAGGTGATTTTTTTGAAATTAAAAGAAATAAAATACGAAAAGGCAACACGTAAGAATTTTTCAAAGGTTGGCGATTATATAGAAATGCCAAATCTAATTAAAGTTCAAAAGGATTCGTATGATTGGTTTGTAGAAGAAGGTCTAGGAGAAGTATTAAGAGATATTTCACCAATAGAAGACTATTCTGGAAATTTAGTTCTTGAATTTTTCGATTATTTTATGGAAGATAAAACAAAATATACACAAGAAGAAGCAAAAGAGAGAGATGCAACATATTCAACTAGATTACACGTAAAAGTAAGATTAATAAACCGTGAAACAGGTGAAATTAAAGAACAGGAAATTTATTTAGGTGATTTTCCATTAATGACAGATAGTGGAACATTTATAATAAATGGAGCTGAG
>CANQRS010000028.1 GCA_947626295.1 uncultured Clostridia bacterium | reverse complement strand
ATAATAGATGTTATTGAAGTAGATAGTGATTCAAATGTTGAAGTAAGATTAAAATTATTAAATGAAATAGGCTCTACACCTGCAGTTATAACTAATTTTAATGACATCAAAGATACCGCTCTGAAAAGTAACATCAGTACATAAAGATGTTTCAGAAAGATTACTAAAAATAAACCCTAGTTTAGCAAAAGAGGTAAGAGAGGTATTAAATGAGAATAAATCAGAAAGGCACATCAGAGGAGGAATGGCAACGAAAATGAAATATATAAAACAGAAAAAAGAGCTGAATTGAAAATGTATTAAAAGAGAATAATTAAATTATGAAGACAAGCAAAAACTATTGACATTTTATGAAAAAATATATAATAATATATATATTTCAAAGGTGTCAATTTTTTGTATTTACATTTTTTAAATATTCATAGAGATTTTAAAAATCCAAAAAGTAATGAAGTTGCAATATATAAAGATAGAGTGGAGATATTTAATCCTGGAGAATTTCCTGAAGGATATAAGCCAGAAGATTTTATAGAAGGTGCAGGTTCTATTCCAAGAAATCCATTAATAGCAAATACTTTATGACCATACTAGACAAGCCTAAAAGTAAAAATCAAAAATACTTAGCAAAAAACAACTAATCAAAAAAATTGAACTAAAAATATAATCACTATAAGACATAATTTGACATAAAATATATTATTACATCATTTTGAGGTGATAATATTATGGAAAAGATAAAGAAAGGCAGCAAGGTACAAAGAATATCGTATGGGAAAGATATAATTTTTGAAGTAAAGAAGATTGTGAAATTAAATAACGGAAAAAAGATTGCTATATTAAAAGGGATTACGGAAAGAATTGAAGTGGATAGTGATGTAGAGGATTTAATATTAGTAGAAAAGGAAAAATTGGAAAAGAACTTAAGATGCTTTGAAGATGAACTTGAAAAAAGAATAGAAGAAAACAAAAGAAAAAAACAAGGAATGCATAAAGAAGAATCAAGATTGCCAGAAGAGGTTATAACGGGAAAGATTTTACATTTAGATGGAGATAGGAAATATAGTGAAAAATCTTTAAGATATTATCAAAAAATGGGATTAAGAGCAATAGTAAAAAATATACCAGAAAATAGACAGCCTAAATTAGTATATAATTTGTTATTATATTATAAACCGGATATACTTGTTATAACTGGGCACGATGGAATGTTTCAAAAAGAAAGAGGATATAATGATATATATAATTACAGGAATTCAAGATATTTTATAGCGACTGTAAAGCAAGCTAAAATATACGAAAGAGATACAAATAGTAATATTGTGATATTTGCTGGTGCTTGTCAAAGTTATTTTGAAGCTTTAATAATGGCAGGTGCGAATTTTGCATCTTCACCAGCAAGAATTTTGATAGATTTTTTGGACCCATTAATTATAGCAGAGAAAGTTGCCACAACTGATAGTAATAAATATATAACTATTGGCGATGTAGAATTTGAATTAAGAGATGGAAGACGAGGGGTATGTGGTATAGGAGCAAATCGGAAAAAAGAGAAAGAAAAATGTAATGCTACTGTAATAAAATTGTAATACAAATGTAATAAAAACAAAAATATGAACTAGAACCTTAGAGTAACAAGAGGTACAACTTTTTTGACAAAATGTACCTCTTTTGACATTTTATGTATATTGTGATAAAATGAAGTCAGAAATTGAATAGAAGGTGATTATATGATTTGCTCTACAGATATAATGAACTTAAAAACAGATATTTTAGGAAAGGTTGGACAAAAGATTATTGTAAAGGGGTCATTAGGTAGAAATAGAACTTTTGAAAAAGAAGCTACAATAGAAAAAGCTTATCCAAATATTTTTACAGTAAAGTATTTGGAAGGTTCAAGAAATGCTACATATAGTTATACGGACGTATTAACGAGGACAGTTGAGGTTGAGGTACTTACAGGGGAAACATATAGTCCATTAATACCACCAGCACCAGAGCCAGTAAAAAGAAAAAATAAGTTATAAAATTAAGTAGTTAATATATAAAAACTAGGAAAAATGCTTTCCTAGTTTTTTGTGATTGGTACGACGGGAAGGTCGTTTAGTTAAGGGGTATGGATAAAATAATTATAAAGTTTAGTAGTAATTTTTAACTTATCCAAAAAGTAATATTGCTGAAGATTACGCAGACAATAGTAAATAGAAAAAATACAACACCAGCAATAATATTATTTTTCTTTGTAATTTCAAAATTAGAATAAGAAGTGCAATAAAATAAAATGAACATAGTAATCAAAAGAAAAATAATTTTTATAAATATATTATTCATAAAATCAATCCTTTCAATTAGAATTTAATAAACTTTGAGTAATATTGGCGTTAACAGAAACATTGAAAGAAGCGTTCAAATATTTATTATTCCAATCATAATTATCCCAATCTTCATTAGTAAGAAAATTACGTTTTGCATATAAATAGAAATAATCTATATCACATTGAAAATCATTAGTAGTTTTAGATAAATAGTCTTTTAGAGAATCTTCACAATATCTACTAACAGCTTCGGATACTTGATTTAAGTCTAATTGTTTTCTACTGTCAGAAAAATTAAGATTATCTTTGACAGTTGCAATTCTGCCTTTAAGCTTTATTTCTAAATTTATTTCTGGAACGTCTGTAGAAGTATCTACTGTTATTTTAGGCGAAATATTATGGAAAAGGCTAATATCTAAATAATGTTTATAATATTTTGGATTGTTAATATTTATAAGGAAAGAATCTACCTCTCCATTAATTAAGGTATGACAAAGTGTGTCAGCAGCAGTTAAATCATTTATATATACATCATCTTTAAAAACTGCAAGTCCAATATTTTCAGTTCCACGTTCTCCAATTATAGGGGATTTTCCAGCAACTATAGATTTTGCAGATACATTCTTGTCATTTTCTTTTTTTAGGGCATCTAAATCCTCTTTGATTTCAGATGAGCTGTTAGAGTCATTGCTATTACTAGAAGAACTACCTCCAGAAGAATCGCTTTCGCTATTTTCACCTGTGGGATTGCTTTGGGAATTGCCACTAGAGGAGCTATTGCTAGAATCACTATTAGATGAACTATTTTCAGAATTGGAACTTAATTTATTTAGCCCTCCTAAGATAGCTAGGTTTCCAGAATATTTATTAACTAAACAATTGTAAAATTTTCCAAGAGTAATATTTGAAGTGTAACCAGTATATTCACTACTATTTGGGAACATATCATAATATTTAGTTAATACTTTTTCTAAGGTAGAAGAAGAATTTTTTATATATTCTGATGCTTTACTTTTAGTAATTATTAAATTAGTAGATGGCCTTAATTGAATATTATTCATTAATTCTGTAACTTGAGAGTTAATGCCTTTTCTAGCCAAATCTTCGGAAAAAATAATTACTTTACAATGTGAAAGATTTATTTCTTTTCCAACATAGGAATTTAATAAATTTATTGCACTATTAATGGAAGTTTCGGTTACGGTATCTAAAATGGGTGTTGTAGAACTTGATGAATCATTTTTAGTAAATGCAGATGAATCTATAAATTCAAAAGTAATTGTTAAATTGTTATCATCAGTAGCTGAATCTATTCCTAATGCAGTAACGTATGCAATGTTATCGATATTATTTACATTGTAAGAAGCTGAAAAACCATATATGAAAATAAATAATACAATTAGTATAGTAGAAACTTTTAACATAGATTTATTCATAAAGATGATTCCTTTCTATTTTTTTTAAATTTGGCAAAGATTAAGATTAACATTCCTAAAGCAAATGTAATAAAAAATAAAAATTTAAAAATGTTATTTTGTAAATGGAATGAATCTAATGCTTTAATTGTTTCTGGAAGTAGGGTACAGCTAAATAATAATAACATAAAAGGATATATTATAGGTTTTTCGTCAGATGTATTAATTATTTCTTTAAAAATGTTCAAGCATAAATTTGATGTTATGCTTAAAAATGAAATAAAAGAAATAATTCTAATAAGCAAAAATGCAGAATCTAGTCTTTGGAAAAAGGTTCCGAATTCTATATATCTAACAGCAGAGTAGAAAGGAAATAGCTGACCTTCTACTAGATTAGCATTAAACATAAATAAGATAGTTGTAACTATAAAAAGTAAAACTATACTTGAAATTACAATAGATAAGACAGAGATGCGAAGAAATTTATTAGGATTTTTTAATTTTGATGGAAGAAAAAATAAATAATTAATTCCACCAAAAGTAAAAAGATTAGATATACCTGTGATAAAGGTATGATTAATACTATTTCCGAATATTGGAAAAACATTTTCATAATCAAAGTTTTCAGCATTTCCAATGAAGGCTAATATTATAGTTAATAAAGATAGGGGTAAAATAATATAATTAGCTTTGGAAAAAGCATTATTTCCCAAATTACAAATAATGCCAACAGCGATTATAAATAATAGAACTGTGTAGACTATATTTGTTATGGGATAATATATAATTTTTAAGCAATTAATTAATCTGTATAGTAGGATACTAGATGTAAATAAAAAGTATATAATAAAGATTATACCAATAATTGTTTTCAAGGTTTTTCCGCCTAAATACTCAGATATATCAAGTATATTAAGTCCTATAAATTTTCTGTATAAAGAACATATTACAAGTGTTAAGGCAATAGCAATTAAGCTTATAAGACAACTATTTATTAAACTTCCAGAGGAGCAGTCATTTATGATAACTTGGCTCGAAAGTAAAATTGTTACATTTGTGCATAATGCTACAACTAAAGAAATAGCTTCTTTATTATTTATTTTTTCCATTGTATCAATCCTTTCCTGAGTTTTTCCATTTCATACTAATTTTATTTTGAGCAATTTCTTTTTTAGGGGCTAAATAAGCATTTCTATATTCTTGTTTCCAAAATGGTGGTATAAAATATTTTATACCTAAATTTGAGGTATCTGGAGCAATAGGAGCAGTATAAGATACTCCGAAAGATTTAAGACTACATAATATTGCAATGTAAATAAAAAGCCCTAGTCCAATACCTAAAAATCCACATAAATATCCTAAGGCAATAAATGCAAATCGGTATATTCTTAAATGAAATCCAAATGAAAAGTTTGGAATTGCAAATGATGCAAGTCCAGTAATTGCAACAATTATAATTAGAAATGGACTAACAATATTTGCGGCAACAGCGGCATCTCCTAATATTAATGCACCAACTATTCCAAGTGTGGAACCAATAGCAGAGGGACTTCGTAACCCACCTTCTCGAATAAGTTCAAAAGATGTTTCCATTAGAAGTAGTTCAAATACAATTGGAAATGGTACATTTTCTCTTGAAGCAAATATTGAAAAGAGCAAATCTGTAGGCAAGAGTTCTTGGTGAAAACAGGTAATTGCTATATATGTTCCAGGAAGTAGGATTGTTATAAGCATCGCCAAAAATCTTAACCCTCTTAAAAAATTGGCAAATAAAGGCTTTAAATTAGAATCTTCTGAAGAACTTAGAAAGTCAATAAGAACAGAAGGTATAATTAAAGCATAAGGATTTCCATTAATAAGTATAACTGCTCTACCTTGCATAATTGCTTTTACACATTTATCAGGTCTTTCTGTAGAAATTATTTGAGGAATGCCTGTTACATTATCATCTTGTATTAATTGTTCTAATTGACCAGAAGAAATGAGTGTGTCAATAGACAAATTATTTAATCGAAATTTTGCTTCTGCAATAAGAACATCATTTGCAAGATTTTGCATATAACATAGTGCACATTGTGTTTTACTTAGTTTTCCAACAGATATGCTTTCAATAATTAGATTTTCATTATTTACGAATCTTCTTAACATAGAAGTATTAGTTCTGATGTTTTCAACAAAAGCTTCTTGTGGACCTTTTATAACATTTTCAATAGAAGGTTTATCAATATTTCTTTGTTTAAATCCTTTTACATCTATATCAAATGCAATATCTATAGTATCGACAATTAATCCACAGTTTCCAGAATTTATACCTGTAAATAATTCGCTAAAATCGGCTTTTTGCTTAACATTATTTTGTGGCATTAAATTGTCATATATATAATCTTTTAAATTAAAATTTTGAACTTTTTTAACAGTAATTTTATTGGGATTTTCTTCTTCTGTTATTGTACCGTCAAAAGTATTACTTTTATTTTTTATCATTAATGGCTTTAAAACATAGTTATTAATTAAATCAGAATCGACCATACCATCGATATATAGTAAAAATGCTTTAAATTCTTTATTTTTAGCAACAATGGAAAATGTTCGAATAATGATATCACTATTTATTAATGTGTTATATTTTGATTCAACATATTTTAAATTTTGGTCAATAGATTTGTATATGCTTTGTTTTACTTCATCTTTAGAAAGTTTTTCTGTTTCAGAAACACTTTGAGTTTCTTGAATATTGAAAGTGTATTTTGTAGATGGAGTGTATTGAAAAAAATTTTTGATATTCATATTTAATTCTATTCCTTCCTAAGGTATAAAACTTGGTGAAAAGGAAATAACCTTTATAAAAAATACCTTTTGTAAATAGTATTTACAATAAAAGATATTTTATACAAAATTTGCTAAACTAATCTGCACAAAGAAAAGGAAGCGCAATGTTGCGCTCCCACAGAAATGAATGTAGTGACTGTTGATTAAATCTTTTTACTTGAACTCATCACGTAAGATAAGTGCAAGTTCTTCGAAATTATCTACAAAGTAGAGATTTCGTATCTTTGATATTTGCTCTTCTGAAGGTTCAAACGACTTAGCATAAGCCGTAAGAATTTCCTGAACTGTAAAGTTTAAGAGCATTTCCTCATCCATCTCTTGATGTGAGAGATTGAGGAAATCGGCTGAAACGTTTAGAAACTGTCCGCAATCCTCCACAGACTGGTAAATCTGTGGAAAATCACAAGTTTTCGATGTTACTTCTTCTTCCAGAGTGAAATCTGGGGAAGAAAATAATTCTTTTTCCAAATCAGGATTTGCAGTAAACAGAGTTTCTACAATGCGGCAATGAGCTGCATATTCTTCGGAAGGAGTATATTCTATTCCGATATATTCAGCACATTTCTGTGCCATATATTCGGCTATACCCTCTTCAAGCGAAGAACCTTCTGCTCCTCGAAGATAGTGCATCGATTCGTGGAGGAATGTTTCTTCCAGAAACTCTTTTTCCTCACCGTTTCCTAAAAGGGAGCTATTCAGATGAATTTTACTTTCACCAGGTATTGTGTACCCAGTGATGTTGGTTTCTGCTTCAAATGGAGCAATGTCCATTTGACTCATTTTTTCTGCAACATCTATATTATAATTGTTGAGAAAGAATGAGTTTATTCCATATATGAGACGACCAAATGTCATCTCATCCTTGGAATTTTTTTGGTAATCCACCGCTTTTAGTTTACTGATTTCATTTTCAATGCTTGGCTGATTTGAATCAGCTTCAACATCGACTTTTGTCAAAACAAGAATGTTGTTCTCGTGCCAAAAGTCGAAATTCTCTACTTCAACGTCTGATGATTCCGAAGCCCGTTCAACAGTCGGATTTCCGCAAGCTGTAAACGAAAATATTAAAGTGATAACTAATAATGCTGCTGCTAATTTTTTCATTTCTTTTCCTCCTTATTCAAAAAATGAAAAAGAATATAACGATTGAACTACATTCAACTATAATTATACCATATAATTGCAAAAAAATCAAATTATGTAAATTGCTTTTTGATTGAACTAGATTTCTGATTAATTTGTGCTATGTAGTTACATTTATATAGTATTGAAAGATAGAGAATTACATTTGGAAAGAAATTTTAAAAAAGTATAATAATCAATCTTTTGGAAATAATAAGAAAAGCAGTATTATTTCCAAAGGAGGTTTTTTGATGATAAACAAAGTGGAAATATGTGGAGTAAATACATCAAAATTACCTATTTTAACAAGTAAAGAGAAGGAAGAATTATTTATAAAAATAAAAAAAGGAGATGAAGAAGCAAGACAAACATTTATAAATGGGAATTTGAGATTAGTACTTTCTGTAATACAAAGATTTTTGGGGAGGTCAGAAGCGGCTGATGATTTATTTCAAGTCGGATGTGTGGGGTTAATAAAAGCAATAGACAATTTTGACTTGAGTCAAAATGTACAATTTTCAACTTATGCAGTACCTATGATTATAGGAGAGGTAAGAAGATACTTAAGAGATAATAATACTATTAGAGTGAGTAGGTCAGTAAGAGATTTGGCATACAAAGTTATTCAATATAAAGAAAGATATACAAAAGAAAATGGAAGAGAACCTACAATAGAGCAAATTGCTAAAGAACTTGAGACAACAAAAGAGGATGTTGCATTTAGTTTAGATGCAATTCAAGACCCAATTTCATTGCAGGAGCCAATATATAATGATGGAACAGATAATATCTATATAATGGACCAAGTAAGAGATACAAAAAATTCAGATGAATTATGGGCGGAGAATATGACTATAATTCAAGCAATGAAAAAATTAAATAATAAAGAAAAAGAAATCATTATAAAAAGATTTTTTGATGGGAAGACTCAAATGGAAGTGGCAAATGAAATAGGAATATCTCAGGCACAAGTTTCAAGATTGGAGAAAAATGCAATTAGTCATATAAGGAGATTATATAAATAAGTCAACATTGTAATCATTTTTTCATATAATGAATTAGGTGATAAAATGGAAGGTAAAGGATTGGATTTTAAACATAAAGAGGTAATTAATATTACAGATGGAAGAAGATTGGGATATGTTCAAGATGTGTGTGCGAATTTGGAAACAGGAGTTATAACTGCTATAATTGTGCCAGGAGGTTCAAATAAATTACTTAGCTTTTTTTCTTCAAGTAATGATATAGTTATAAAGTGGGAAGATATAAAGTGTATAGGAGAAGATTTAATATTAGTGGAAATTTAAAGATAAACAAGTAAATAAATGATTAGAAGTCGAAAAATGTTGAATTTTGCGATGAAAAATTGTGAAAAAATAAAAAAATGTATTGACAAAAGGAAATTTTCGATTTATACTAAGTATAAATTATATAATTTTATTGTAACAGGCATTTTTTTGTAGACAACTTAGGGTTACAAGTAAGAAGAGTTAACTCGTTTTTGTCAAAAAATTAAATCTTGTTTTTTATATCTAAAAAAAAGAGTCAAAGAATAATTAGTTCTAAGTAGGAGGTGTATCTATAGTAGTTGAATAGGAATTTTATATCTGATAGTAATTATGTATTAAGAGAAATTTTTAAAGATGAGAAAAATATGGATATTATACAAGATTTTGTAGAGCAAGTATTGGATACAAAAATTGTTAAAATAATATCAGATTCTTGTATAAAAAACTCACCAGAATCTTTTCAGGGAGAAAGGATAAATGGGATTAAAGAATTTAAAATTATAAAAGAAAATAATGAAAAAATAAATATAGGAATAAAAATTATAGATGGACAATATATACAAGAAAAGATACTTATATATGGAACTTTGATACACGCAAATCAAAGTAAAAAAGATGAAATATGTAAAACAGTAACTATTAATATTTTAGATTTAGACTATTTTTCAACACAAGATTATCATAAAAAATTAGTGTTTGATAAAGAAGAAATGATATTCCATATATTAGAATTACCTAAATTCAAAAAAGAAAAAATTGAATCAGACAAAGATGCTTGGATGGCATATTTAAAATGTGATAGAGAAAATTTAGTAGAAGAAGCTAAACAAAAAAATAAAAAAATAGGAAAATTAGAAAAAATATTAAAAGAATATTGGTTAAATGAAAAATTATAAGACAAAAGGAGGATTTTGGATAATAAAAGACCATATAGAAGAGGCATATAAAGAAATATTAAAAGATAAACAAAATATTATAGAGTTACTAAAAGAAATACTTGAGATACCTATAAAAAATATAGAACTTATAGGTGTAGAACATTTTGAAAGTATAATTGAATATAAATTCTCATTACTAAAAATTAATCTAATTTGCGAAAATAATGAAAGAAAAGAAATATATTTAAAAATGATAAAGGGTGGAAAAATAAAAGAGTCAGTATTTTGTTTTTGGTCTTTATTATATGAAGAATATTTAAAAAATAATAAGAATGAAGGAATAAATACTATACAACAAAAAACTATAATTACACAGAGAAGTTCAAAAAATGACAATAGTCAAATAGTCTTGACTTTAAATCAAAATTTAGATTATTGTGTCGAAATTAATCTGGTTGAAATCGAAAATTTTGCCATAAAAAATAATAATGTGGAAAGGTGGGTAGAAGAGTTAGATATTAAAAGCGAAGATATCCTATTTATTGGAATAAAAAAGGTATTGAAAAATAAATGAAAGTTTATTATAATATAATTAAATATTATAGTAAAGGAGTAATAAAAATGAAATACGAGTATATTCCAAAAGGTGTATGTTCAATGAAAATGATTTTTGATATAGAAAATGATATAATCAAAAGTCTACAAATAATAGGTGGGTGTCCTGGAAACACAGTAGGTGTATCTAAGTTGGTAGAAGGAAAAAGCGTTGATGAAATAATTCAGATGCTAAAAGGGATACCGTGTGGAGGAAAGGGAACATCGTGCCCAGACCAAATAGCAAAAGCTTTAGAGGAGTACAAAAACAATAAATAGTGAATTTTTAAGAATAAGAGATAAGAAAAATGGCAAATTTTTAAATTTGCCATTTTTATATATATTATTTGTTGTTTGGTTCTATACCAAGATATGGTAGAACTTCAGAAAGAATTTTAGCGACAGTTGGACCAGCTGTTTGGCTTCCTTGATAGCTTTTCTTAGTTGGGTCATATAATGTTAATAAAACTACAACTTGTGGATTATCTACAGGAGCGATTTCAGTAAATGAAGCTACATATCCAGCATCAGGGTTCCCATTTGTAGGTTCAGAAGTACCAGATTTACCTCCTACTGAATAACCTTTAACTTGAGAACTTTTTGCAGCGTCAACTGTAGATTTCATAATATCTTTCATTGTTTGACTTGTTTGAGAAGAAAGAACTTGTCTAACTTTTGTAGTTTCCATTTCTGTTGTTTCACCAGTATCTGTATTTTCCATTGATTTTACTAGTTTAGGTTGAATAAGATATCCACCATTTGCTATTGCGGAAATAGCTGTACACATTTGTAAAGGTGTAATAGTAAAACGTTGACCAAAAGACATAGTTGCAAGTTCTACTGGTCCAACATCAGATAAGTCGTGGAATATTCCAGAAGCTTCACCAGATAGCCCAATATTAGTTTTTGTAAAAAATCCAAAAGAATCATAGTATTTATATAATGTTTTTGAACCTATTCTCTTTGATAACTGTATAAGTGCAGGGTTACAAGAATTTACAATAGCATCTCTTAGAGATTCATTACCGTGAGGTTGATAATGACGCCAACATTTTATAACTCTATCTTCAACAGTTTCGGCACCACTACAGTTAAAGTCATTTTTTTTGTCTGCAGTAGTAATATTTTCTTCTAATGCTACAGAGGCTGTAATTAGTTTAAATACAGACCCAGGCTCATAAGTTTCGGAAACTGAACGAACTTTCCACATTTCATAAATTCTACTAAGTTTTTCATCTTTAGATAATTTATCCCAATCTTTATTATAGTAAGAAGTTGCTACATAAGGTTCATTTAAATTGTAGTAAGGGTATGAAGCCATTGCTAAGATATCTCCAGTATTAGGATTCATAACTACACAATTTCCACCACGATTACACTTAAATTCGTTAACAGCTTTTTCAAGGTATTTTTCAACAATATTTTGAATATTTACATCAAGTGTAAGTGTTAGGTTATAGCCATCTTCAGCTTCTACAAAAGATTCTACAGAATTTGGTATTTCAGATTGAGACCCATCAATAGATGTTACAATTTGACCAGAAGTTCCTGTTAGTATTGAATCATAAGAATATTCTATACCACTTAAACCTTGATTATCTGTACCACAAACTCCAATTACTTGTGAGGCTAGGGTGTTGTAAGGATAAGACCTTTTAGCATCTTCATCAATGTTTATTCCAGCAGTAGCTTTATTATCTTTCATCCATTGTTTTAGTTCATTGACTTTGTCTTCTTCTATTTTTTCTACAATGGTAACAGATGAAGAATCACTATTGATTTTTTTTAATGTTTCTTTATAGTCTAAGTCAAATATATCTGAAAGTCCCTTAGCAACAAGTTCTTTATATTCTTCTGTTTCTTTTTTGGTATCTTTTTTAAATTTTTTTGGATTTATTGAAATTGTATCAACTGGTTCACTTATGGCAAGAGATGCGCCTGTTGCATCATATATATTTCCACGTTTACTGTGTATAATTTCACTTGAAGATTGTTGAGTCAATGCAAGATTTGATAGATAATTCCCATCTAAAATTTGAAGATAAAATAATCTTGCTATTAATAATATAAAAAGAAAAATTGCTATTATAAGTGAAATCTTTAATTTTTTTTCAGAGATTATATTCTTTACATTAAGATTATTATTGTTTTTTTTCTTAATCAATTTTATCACCACTAATATTGTATATAAATTGAAGTGAAAAATCAAGAGAAATTTCATTATTTTATAGAAAGGAATGATGTGTTTGTGTTATCGATTGTAAAATCAATGGCAATAGAAGGGTTGAATGGGTATTTAGTAGAAGTTCAAACAGATATTGCACAGGGATTACCAAGTTTTAATATAGTTGGGCTTCCAGATGTGAGTATAAAAGAGGCTAAAGAAAGAGTGAGAGCTGCGATAAAAAATTGTAATATGGAGGTACCTAATAGAAAGATTTTAGTTAATTTGGCACCAGCTGATATAAGGAAGGAGGGAACAGGCTTTGATTTGCCAATAGCAATAGGGTTATTAAATGTTATGGGGATAATAAAAAGTGAGAGATTAGAATGTTTTGAAAATACAATATTTTTGGGCGAATTGTCTTTAGATGGGAAAGTGAATAGAGTTCAAGGAGTGCTTCCAATGTGTATAGAAGCAAGTAATTTAGGGATAAAAAGAGTAATTGTCCCTAAGTCTAATGCGAGGGAAGCTGGAGTGATTAAGGAGTTAGAGGTAATACCAATATCTAATTTAAGACAGGCTATAGATTATATAAATGGCGATATACAAATAAAAAAACAGAATGTAAATGTAGATAGAATTTTGAGTAATAAAAATAGCTATGATGTGGATTTTAGTGATGTAAAAGGACAGGAAAATGTAAAAAGGGCATTGGAAATAGCAGCGGCAGGTGGGCATAATTGCCTTTTGATAGGAAGTCCTCGGTAGTGGGAAAAGTATGTTATCTCAAAGAGTGCCGACAATTTTGCCAAATTTAACTTTTGAAGAATCACTAGAGATTACTAATATATATAGTATTGCAGGGAATATTAGAAGTGGTGGAAGTATAGTGAAAAATAGACCATTTAGAGCACCTCATCATACAACGTCAACAACTTCTATAGTAGGTGGAGGCAAAATTCCAAGACCTGGAGAAATAAGTTTAGCACATTATGGAGTATTGTTTTTAGATGAATTGCCTGAGTTTAATAAAAGTACTTTGGAGGTTTTGCGAGGTCCTTTAGAAGATAAGACGGTAACAATAAGTAGAGTAAATTCAACTTTAACATATCCGTGTAATTTTATGCTAATTGCAAGTATGAATCCTTGTCCTTGTGGATATTATGGCTCTGGTAATAAATGTACTTGTTCAGAAAAAAGTATTAGTAGATATATGAATAAGGTTAGTCGGACCATTGCTTGATAGGATTGATATTCATATAGAGGTACAGGCAGTAAAATATGAGAAGTTTCAGTTTAATGAAAAGGAAGAAACATCAGAAGTGATTAGAAATAGGGTGAATAGGGCTAGAGAGATTCAGGTTAATAGATATAGAGGATTAAATATAATGTCAAATAGTCAATTATCACCTAATTTAATAAATAAATATTGTAGTTTAGATGAAAAAGGAAATGATATTTTGAAAAAGGCTTTTGATAGATTAGGGTTAACTGCTAGAGCCTATAGCAAGATTTTAAAATTAGCTAGAACTATTGCAGATATAGATGGAGAAGAAAATATTTTGGCTAATCATATTGCAGAAGCTATACAATATAGGGATTTAGATAGAAAATATTGGAAGGGAAAAAGTAAATAAAATGCAGTTTTTGACAATGAATAGTGAATTATATCCGGAAATTTTGAAAAATATAAAACGACCACCTAAAAAGCTTTGGGTAGATGGAGATACGAGCATTCTTAAAAAGAATTGTATTGCTGTTGTAGGTTCAAGGCATTGTACTGAATATGGAGAAAAATGGTGTGAAAAATTTGTAAAGGGGTTGATGGAATATGATTTAGTTATAGTTAGTGGAATGGCTATTGGAATAGATAGTGTGGCTCATAATACAGCTTTAAAATATGGAGGAAAAACAATAGCAGTTTTACCGAGTAATTTGAAAGATGTATATCCTAGTGAGAATAAGAGACTGTACAATAATATTAAAAATAGGGGAGGATTGATTATAAGTGAATATTCACCTGATGATATTTTTGAGAAGAAGAATCTTTTAAAAAGAAATAGAATTGTGAGTGGAATGAGTATATGTACTTTAGTTATAGAAGCGGCTTTTAGAAGTGGTACAAGTGTTACTGCGAAAATGACAAGTCATCAAGGGAAAAAAGTTTTTTGTGTGCCGGGAAGTTTAGATAATTCTAAGAGCTTAGGAACTAATATTATGATAAAGAAGGGAGCAAATTTAGTTACTTCTGTTAAGGATATTGTTTCACACTATGATTTTTTAACTAAATGTGAGGTAAAGAAAAATGTTTGTGTAGATATGGAGGTAGAGGAAGAGTATGCAGATGTTTATAAGCTGATTTCAGATGCTCCAATAGATATTAATTTGATTGCAAGAATGGCTAAACTTAATGTGAGTGAAGCTATAACAAAGATTACTATGTTAGAAATAGATGGTAAAATAAAAAGAGTGGGAGGAAATAAGGTAGTGAGATTATGAGTGATAATAAAGTTATTGGGGAGTTGGGTGAAAGGATTGCTATTAATTATATTTCTGAGTTAAAATATGATGTACTTGAGAAGAATTTTAGGTGTCGAAATGGAGAGATTGATATTATTGCAAAAGATAAAGAGATAATAGTTTTTATTGAAGTTAAAACTAGAAGAAGCTTGAATTATGGGAGACCAGCAGAAGCAGTAAATAGCTCAAAAGTAAAACATTTAGTGAGTGTTGCACAATATTATTTGTATAGAAAACATTTAAAGAATTGCTGTATAAGATTTGATGTTATTGAAGTTTTTTTAATAGATGGTAAATGCACATTAAATCATTTGAAAAATGTAGTATGTTTGTAATACTTGAATTTTGCAAAGGTAAGAGAATTGCTTTGTAAATAAATGATGATATACTAAAAATTTTTCAGCATATTGATTGAAAAAAATCAATTTATGTAGTACAATAGAAAAAAAAAGTTTAGGGGGAGAAATATGGCACATATAATAGTTTTAGTAATACTGATAATGTTGAACGCATTTTTTGCGGCGACAGAGATGGCTTTTATATCATTAAATGATGCAAAGATTGAATTACAGGCAAAAAAAGGAGATAAAAAAGCAAAGAAAATAAAAGCAATGTTGCAAAATCCAAGTAAGTTTTTATCAACAATACAAATAGGAATTACATTGGCTGGATTTTTATCAAGTGCATTTGCATCGGAAACATTTGCAAGTGAACTTGCGCCAAAATTAAATGCGATAATACCTCAATTAAGCTTAGAAGTATGGAACAATATATCAATAGTATTAATAACTATAATATTATCATATTTTACATTAGTATTTGGAGAATTAGTACCAAAAAGAGTTGCAATGAAAAATTGTGAAAAAATGTCGTATTTTGCTGTGGGAATAATAAAGGCAATAGCAGTTATTACAACACCATTTGTAAAGATATTAACAATATCAACTAATTTTGTGTCTAAGTTATTCGGAGTTTCAGAAAATGATGAAGAGACTGTTACAGAAGAAGAAATAAGAATGATGGTAGATGTTGGAGAAGAAAAAGGAACTATAGATGAAAAAGAAAGCAAAATGATTAATAATGTATTTGAATTTAATGATAAGGTGGTATCTGAAATAATGATACCAAGAAAGGAAATATATGCATTAGATATAAATTTATCAATATCAAATGTAATAGATAGATTAACAGAGAACTTTCATTATAGTAGGATACCAGTATATGATGGAACAATAGATGAAATAAAGGGTATTGTTTATATAAAAGATATATTATTGTCAACTAAAAATAAAAACTCGAAAATAAAGAGTCTTGTAAAAGAGGCATATTATGTACCAGAAACAAAGCCGGTAAATGAGTTGTTTGAAGAATTAAGAAAAAATAGAAAGCAAATAGCAATAGTTATAGATGAGTATGGTGGAACTTCTGGAATTGTGACGATGGAAGATATATTAGAAGAAATAGTTGGTGAAATTTATGATGAATATGATGAAGTAAAAGATGTATATGAAAAAATAGATGATAATACTTTTATATTGATTGGAAATATTCCAATTTACGAAGTTGAAGAATTATTAGATATAGAAATTGAAGAGGGAGATTATGATACTCTTTCGGGATATTTAATAGAAGAATTAGGAAGAATCCCAAAAGAAAAGGAAAAAGTAGTTATAGAAACAAAGGATGTAACATATAAAATTGAAAAAGTAAAAGACAAAAGGATTATAAAAGTAAAGGCGTGTAAAAATAATCAACCTGTAGCAGAAAATGAAGAAGAGGAATAAATTACCATTGAGAAAAATATGTAGATTTTTTGAGATAGATATGGTAAAATATAATATGATAGACTTAAAAGAAAGGAATTCAGAGTAGATGAAGGAAAAAATATTAACATTTTTCTTAGTAATTATAATGTTATTATTAATAGGTTCAATAATGATATTTTTATTTGCTATATATTTTGATTTGAGTTCAGAAGATGTAATACAAACTATACAGGAATCAGCAGGAGAGTTGATTTCTGTGGAGACGCCAGAAAATGAAAGTAATAAACCTAAGCAAGGGATAACAGGTGTATTAGCTCAAATATTTTCGGCAGAAGAGCCTGAAGTTACATATTCATCACAAGCTTCTGAGGGAAAATTTTTTTATGAGCAATTAACAGATACACAAAAGATACTATATAATGGATTTCAAGAAAATAAAGAGAATATGATATCAGGGGATTATGTGATTCAGTATGGCTCAAAATTTTCGGATTTGTTAGCACAAGAAAATGGAAGCAAGATTTTAGGAGATGATTATCAAGCAGCCATAGAGGCGTATGTGCAAGATAATCCAGATATATTTTATATAGATATTAGTAAATTATATTTGAATATTGAAACAATAAAGAAAACTTGGAGTACTACATATAATGTTTATATAGGACCATCAGATGGCGATAATTATTATGAGAGTCATTTTTCGAATGCTGAACAAGTAAGAGAGGCTAATAGTAAAATAGAGGCTGTAAAGGCTAAGGTATTATCAGGGTTAACAAATAACGCCTATAAAAATGTTGAGATGATACATAATTTTTTAGTAGATAATATAGAATATGATTCAACATTTCAGGGAAAGGGAAGTTATTCAATGTATGGAGCTTTGATAGAACAAAGATGTGTATGTGAAGGTTATGCAGAATCTTTTAAATATTTGCTTAATGCAGCAGGTATTGAGTGCGAAATAATAAAGGGAACTGGAACAAATTCATCAGGTCAAGTTGAAAGTCACGCTTGGAATGCTGTTAAATTATATGATAAATGGTATTATGTGGATTGTACGTGGGATGACCCAATAATACTTGGAAATGGAAGAATTTTTTCAAATGTTAAATATAAGTATTTCTTAAAAGGAACAGATTCTTTTAAAGATGACCATATTGTTGATACAAAATTTTCTGAAGCAGGAAGAGATTTTGCTTACCCAGAAGTGAGTAAAGAGGATTATTAAAAGTGTTAAAGAGTTTTTTAAACTCTGATAACACTTTTTTTTGAAAAATAAGTATTGAAATAAAAATGTAGATATAGTATAATGTAGGCATCTTTAGAAAAAAATAAAAGGTAAATAATGAAAGGAAGAAAATAAATGAGATTTGTAACAGATGAAGCATCAGAAACAGAATATACAGAGTTTTTAGAAAAAAATGAGAGATGTAATTTCCAACAATCAATAGAATGGTCAAAAGTAAAGTCAAATTGGAAGGCAGAAACAATATTAGCAGAAGATAGCAGTGGTAAAATAATAGGGTCACTTATGGTGCTAATAAGAAAAATTCCTATTTTTGGAAATATTATGTATGCTTCAAGAGGACCTGTATGTGATATACACAATATGGAGGTATTAAAACAGTTAACAGAAGGGGCAAAAGAACTTGCAAAAAAATATAATGCAATAGTTTTAAGAATAGAGCCAGATATTGTAAGTTCAGATGAGAGTTTTAGAAATATAATGTTAGATTTAGGATACCAAATAAAAGATGATGCGAAGAATTTTAGAGAGGAAATACAACCAAGATATGTATTTAGATTAGATACAAAAAATAAAACTGAAGATGAGTTATTTAAAAATTTACATTCAAAAACAAGGTATAATGTAAGATTAGCAGTAAAAAAGGGAGTAGAAGTAAAAGAAGGAACAAGAGAAGATTTAAAGGATTTTCATAAAATAATGGTAACAACAGGAATTAGGGACGGATTTATAACAAGACCATTAGAATATTTTGAAAGAATGTATGATTGCTTAGGCGAAAAACATATGAAAATTTTAATGGCATATTATGAAGGCAAACCAATAGCAGGAGTAATAGTAATAATATATGGAAACAAAACGTGGTATTTATATGGTGCAAGTAGTAATGAACATAGAAATTTAATGCCAAATTATTTATTACAATG
>CANQRS010000027.1 GCA_947626295.1 uncultured Clostridia bacterium | reverse complement strand
ATTCGAAATTATTCAATTTGATTTTCTTTTAACTTAATATATCTGTATGAATATAAAATCTTAAAGTTAATTATTTTCTCTCTTAACATTTACATTCCCTCTACAAGCCAAAAATATCTGCTCTATCTTACAATTATACAAATCACACATTCTTTCTTTCATCTTGTCACTTGGATTCCTTTTTCCTCTTTCCAACATCGACAAATATTCTTTGGTTACATCTAATATCTTCGCTGCCTGTTCTTGTGTCAAGCTTTTATTTTCTCTCAACTCTTTCAAAGTCTCCATATATTTTCCTCCTTCTCATTTTTATTTACTTATATATAATTTTGAAAAGAAACAAGTATTACTAGGAAAACTAGGCAAATAACCGCAGGTGTACTTTGTGTACATCGAGGATTATTTGTCCTAAGTTTGACGAAGTAAGACGCCGTTTATTTTCAAAATTTTTGCACGCCAAAAAGCAATACTATATAAGTCCTACCCCGTGTCAAAATATCCACGGAGCACAACTATAGTATTGCTCTTATGTTTTATTTTATTTTTCACATTATTTAAAACTACTTGTGTGTGTGTGTGTGTGTGTGTGTGTGTACAGTGCCAAGGCTTTTAGCGATTTTTGTTTTTTTCATTTTTTCTTTCCTTTCTTTCGTTATCAAAACGCTTTGTTTTACTTTTCGTTGTCATTATAAAACAGTCCGTTTTATTTGTCAATAGAATTTTTCAAATATTTTATACATATATGAAAGAACTATAATATTACTTTAAATAATAAAATAAGAAAATGTCCCAACAAAAAACAATCGTTTAAACCGCTTCAAATTTTATCTCTACACTATGTTTTCCCTTTTCCAACTCTACACCTAAAAAAGCATCACAAATCACAACCTTTTCCGCTTCCTTACCATCAACATAAACTCTCCAGCCCTCATCATAATTAATAGCAAAACAAAGCATACCATCATCTTCAAAAAAAGCATTACCACTTAGCCCATTAGAAAAAATCTGTACATCTTTAAAAGAATTTCTCTTATTCCTTGAATCCAAAACATTTTGGATTCTCTCATTATCTGAAACAAACAAATAAAGCAAATCTAAATTTTGACTTGTAGTAATCTTAAACTCAAACTCTTCTCCTTCCCTCAAATGTTTTACTTGCTTCACCCCAGTTTCTGTAGACCATATATTAGAATAATCCTCAAACATAGAAACTCCATTTACATATAGCTGAAGATTATAATCACTTTGTATATAAATTGTACAATCCCTAAGTGCCTTGACTCTATAAAATATAGTATATTCATCCTCCTCTACCAAATCCTTTTTACACTCCAAAACACTTGCAGTTTCGATATCCTGAAAATAATCCTTAGCCTCTCTTAACCTTTCAATGGCTTCTGCATCATTACTTATATTCTCAATATCTCTATTTTCATCATCATTAAATTCATCTGAACTCAAATTACTTATAAAATCATTTTGCATTTTAAATGGATTATAACTTTGCTCCACATTATCAGAAATATAATATCCAATATCAAAACTATTTTTATTTCGATAAATATAATATCCGTCAAACACTTCATCTAAATAAAAGCCATATATATCATCATTTAACTCATCCTTTGTTACATAATACTTAACTCCTGCTATAGAATAATTAAAAAAAGTCCCACTATACGAAGTCATCCATAATTCTTCATCTCTTTGAACATTATAACCTAATCTATACATAGCTTTCAAAACATCCCTATTTCGAGCAGAAGAAAAAAATCCTATATTACTATAATTATATTTCAAAGACATATTGCTACCATACTTATCAGGAATAAATATAATCCTCTCTGTCTCTGGATTATCAATCTTTTGCATAAGATGTTCCATCACATTATCATATTGCGTAAAACTTTCCCTTTTAAAATACTTATCATTATTATTTTGTCCGGCTTTTTGCCCCTATAAGCAAATCTATCATTACAACTACAATTAATAAATATTTAAAAAACTCCTTTTGTCTTATGCAAATAAAATACAATAATATAAACATTATAAAATATACTAAAATTGATAACAGTACTGACTTTAATGATACTGTATAACCATCCGCTTCCATATAACCAAATTCAAATAATACAACTTCAATTATATTTAATACAATAAATATAATTGCCGAAAATAAAAAATCTTTCTTTTCAATATACTCTCTATTTTCATACTCTCTAAAAGCCATTATTATTAGAGTAAAAATCAATGTAAAAGAATATCTGTAATTAAAACAATTTGGAATTGTAAAGGCGTGCCATACTCTATTTAAAAATGGAGATATTATTGGTAATAATAGAAAAATAACAACAACAGTAAAAGAAATCTTTTCTTTCTTGGAAATATTTTTATTAAAATAATACATTGGAATTAATAATAAAGTTATTGTACTTGAAAAAGTAAAACACGACTTTTGTGTAAACATATATACATAATTATTAAAAATTGTATTTACAAACAATCGTAATTTCTCCCAATCAATATCAATCAACTTAGTTTCCAAAGACATTTTCCCACTTAATTGATGAAGTGAAGGCAATATCACTATCATACCAACTGCAACAGAAACTAAAACTGCAAATCCAAACTTTAATACGCTTAAAAACTTTCTTTTTAATGGCAAATCAAATAAATATAATTTTAACCAATAATATATACCTGAAAATAATACTAAAATATATCCCATATAATAATTAACTAAAATGCTATACGATAATGCTACTACAAATGCTAATATCTTTCCACTTTCAATATATCTATCAATAAGTAACAACACTAGTGGCATCATATATATACAATCAAGCCACATAATATGAAAACTATAGCATATTACAAAAGATGAATATGAATATATTAATCCAAATATTATAACTTCTATATGTTTATATTTATAAGATTTTTCAAAAAATAATACGGCAAAAACTGTTGCTAATACTAATTTAATTCCTGTAAGTATCTCTACAAAAATATCCATATTATTACATTCAAAAAATATAACACCTATATTTAATGGACTCATTAAATAATAAGCAAATGTTGTAAAAAAGTTATTTGCTAGTCCTAAATTCCAACTCATTAATATACTTTTGCCATTTAAAAGAATTTCTCTTAGATAACAAAAAAAATTAACATATTGTTGATACAAATCACACTTCAATATTGAATATTCTCCAAATGGATATATCCTCATCATCATTAAATAAATTAAATATACTATAATTGATAAAAAAGTTGCAATTAATACATTGTACCTCTTACTCATTCATTTCCTTCTTTCCATTATATTCATTAATTAAATACAACGGGCGATGCTTTGTTTCTTTAAAAATTCTTCCTAAATATTCTCCTATTATTCCAAACAAAAGAATCTGAATCCCCGAAAAAAATAAAATTAATAATATAATTGCTTGATAAGCTTGTACAAAAGTTTGTATAACAACTGCTTTAATAACAATATAAACAAAATAAATAATCAATATTATAAAAGTTGGAATCGCAACCCAAGTCGCAAGCCTTAATGGAGAAGTAGTGAAAGAAGTTATACCATCAATAGCTAAATCAATTAATTTCATATAGCTCCACTTTGTTTTTCCTGCAATCCTTGCATCTCTATCATATAGTACTTCTTTCTTCTTATAACCTATCCAACTAAACATACTTTTTGTGTTCCTTTGTGTCTCTCTAAGCTTTTTCAGCGCATTTACACATCTTCTATCTAATAACCTAAAATCACCTGTATCTGTCTGTATTTCTATCTTAGTCAATTTTTGCAAAACTCTATAATACATTTTTGATGTAAACTTTTTTAAAAATGTTTCTCCATTCCTAGAACGTCTCCTAGCATATACATCATCATATCCTTCCTCCCAATATTTAACTAATACTGGAATCAATTCAGGTGGGTCTTGTAAATCTGCATCTATAAATATCAAACAATCTCCTGTCGCATAATCTAATCCAGCCATCATACTTATTTCTTTTCCAAAATTCCTTGAAAAATCAATATAACAATATCTTTTATCATTCTCTCTATATTGCTTTACCAATTCTAGTGTATTGTCTTTGCTTCCATCATTTACAAACAAAATCTCAAAATCATATTCTTTCATTTCATTCATTAAAACATTTAGTCTATCATATAAATAAGGTAATGAATCTTCTTCATTATATGTTGGTACAATTATACTTATTTTTTTCTTCATACATATCCTCCTTTAATAATTACATAAAACGAAGACATCATTGTAAAAAAATATTTGTTCTCCACTAAACTCATCCCAATTCTTTTCTAAAAAATCCTTTTCAATTTTTTCATCTTTGGGTATCTGTTTTAACTCTCTATTCAAATAATATTCTAATATTGACTTTGTACTCCATTCCGCCATATATGCTTTTATATTCATATCTCCTGATGCAAAAATCCCATCATAAGTATATCGTGGACTAGAATCAGTATATATTGCCAACTTTTTAATTGTATTTCCTGTTGTTTGTTCATAATCTTCAACTTTTTCTTTTATGGCTATACTTATCTCATAATCTTCTTTATTTATAATATATCTATCTTTTTCTATTTTAACGAATTTTTGTAATTGTACACTTAATAGTGCAACACTCAATAATGATATAACAAATATCATTCTTTTATCTACTTTAAATCTTAATATTAAATACAATAATAAAATCCCATATAATGATGCAAATACATAAGTACTTCGAGGTACAAACCATATCGAAGATGTAGATTGCATTAATTGAGGAATTACCGCACTTATTATTACTCCTATAATAATATAGCTGACCTCTAATAGCCCTAAATATTTCTTTTCTGTAAATATTTTATAATATATCAATAACAATGTAATAATAATTATTAAAAGGAAAAAATTCTTAGGCAAAATATAATAAGTATTTTTTATCATTTCCAAAGTATTATCATATATCTTTTTTATAGACTCTAATATTATAATCTCTCCATTTACTCTACTTGAACTATACAATATCTTTACAATAAAATAATCTGCTATAGCTGGAACTCCATATATTAACATTGCTATTACATTATTTACTATAAATTGCTTAATGTTTTTTGAATATTTTACAATATATACTAATGCCATCGCCACAAATATTCCTACAACGCCTTGATATGAGCAATTTGCAACAAACATACATATTGCACTATATAATATATTCCTTTTCTTTTTTTCCTTCAAATATTTAATAAAATATTCTACTGCATAAATACTCATCAATATTCCAAATATCATAATCCCCTTTTCTATAAATAAAAACAATTCTATTGAAAAAGGATTAATTATTATTAATATAGGGACCAATATTTGTAGCACTTTATTACTTATATCATCTTTTACAATTTTATATATTTTGTATTGACTTGATATTATAAATATAATTGCCAAAACATAAGATGAAATATATATAAACTCATTTGAGATATTTAATTCCTTTACAAGCTTTCCTACTATTGCTGTTATATATCTTCCAGACATCGCAAATTGTGTAAATATTCCTTCACTATCAAAATTAAATACTTGATATGTGTCTGTTGCATATTCGAGTTTGTATAACCTTCCAAAAAATATTAATGTAATTATAGAAAATACTTTACTCAACCCCTTTGCATCATTATAACTGTTCGGCAAAACCTTTTTGTAATCTATTAAAAACCATATATGCTATTATCAATAATATTATTGAAGCTAATATTAAAATAAGTATTGGCACTATTTCTATTGAAGTTTGATAATAAAAAATATCTCTATAAGCATTTATAATATAAGTCAACGGATTATATTTTAATATCCATTGATATTGCATTGGTAAATCCTCTTGAGAATATACTATTGGAACTGCATAAAATAAAAGTTGTAATAATACGCCAATAAAATGTTGTAAATCTCTTAAATATATACAAACACTTGACACTATAAAAGATATAGATAATATTATCAAATATTGTGCAATTAAAATTATTGGGTAGAAAACTATATATTTAGATATTCCTATTCCTCCAAAAATTACAAATCCTAATATAATAATCGTAGATATCAAAAAATTTATAGTTTCAGCTGTTACCACTGATATTGGGATAATCTCTCTAGGAAAATATACCTTTTTTATAATATTACCATTTTCTACAAATGTAAAAGCTGCTTTATTTATAGAAGTTGAAAAAAACGTCCACGGTATTAGCCCACAACATAAAAATATAGCATAATGCTCTTGTTTATTGTTTAATATTAAAGAAAATATTATTGCATAGACCAAAATTTGAAGTAATGGATTTAAAAATGACCACAACACACCTAAAAAAGAATTTTTATATTTGCTCCTTACTTCCTTTTTCACACTTGTTTTTAATAATTCTCTATAATTATATAAATTCTTAAAAACTCCTGTCATTATATTACCTCATTCCCAATATTCTTTTACATTGATTATATATACCGATTTTTCTTAATGCTATAACTATTGGATGTTTCAATTTATATTCTAATGTATGTTCATATCCAATCTTCTTATTAACTGTTTCTAATCTATGAACATTTTTCTGATTAAAATCTTCTACAAGCCAATCATATTCTAATTTATTTGATACCAAAAAAGTAGATATCAAATGTTTTAATATATCTATATTATTGCTCAAATTTTTTCCATTCTCAATTTTTGTTTTGTTCGGATTATTTACTATCTTTTCAAATTCTCCCTCTAGCTTTTTTATCATCCTATTTATTGTAAATCCATCTAAAATTCTCTTTCTACAATTTACTTTATAGTCATCTACATTATCTAAAACTTTTTCTATCGCTTCTACAAAAGCATATATTTCCTCATCAGAATAATTATAATTTGAAATTTCCTCTTCTTTTTGCAAACAAGATACTACTATTCCCACATCTTCTGTTATAAGTTCTTTTTGACCTCCCACATCACTTGAAACTACTGGCACTCCCATAGAAAGCGATTCATAACTCGTTAATGCTAATCCTTCTTTTATTGAAGTATTAACTGTAATATCACTAATTTTATATATTCTTTCAGTATCCTTCATATTTCCCACAAATTTAAAAATCTTTTCCATCTGATTAGCTTTTACTTTATTTTTTAATCCACTAAGAAGCGGTCCATCACCTGCAATTACAACAACAAAATCCTTTCTCTTTTGATTTAATTTTCTTATCACTTCAAAAAACAAATAAGGTCTTTTTTGTTCAGCAATTCTACAAATAAATGATATAATCTTCTTATTCTTAATTTCCTCTATTTCTTTAGATGTAAACAAATTTTGCAAAATTTCTTGTTTTTCAAATTTATCTGGATTAAATTTCTTTTCGTCTACACCTATATATACAGTCTTTACTTCTCTTGCTTTTCTTCCAAAATCCTTTATAAATACCCTTCTACTATTTTCATTGCAAGTATAAGTTTTATCTATTACATTTTGCATTGCAGTTGAATCCCTAGAATATCCTCCGTTTCGCCAATACCACTCCTCTATATGAACATAATCAACTATCGGAATATTATTATACCTAGCCTTTAAATACGGCAGTACATTATATCCATATTGACTATTAGAATTAAAAATTAAATTTATATTATTTTTCTTTATAATATAATTTATAAAGCTTAACCAATCCTTCATATCCAAAAAAGTCGTCAAATCATACACTGTAGCATATTTTTCAAAATAATGCCTCCATTCATTTTTAGCCGGCAAAGTCGTAATAATAGTAAATTCAAATTTATCCTTGTCCATTTTACTTACCAAATCCAAATTAAATCTATCTGCACCACCTGTTACCAACCACGGAAGTATCATCAATACTCTGATTTTATCATCATTATTTTTTTTAGTAACTACCTTGATTCTTTCATCTGCAATATCCTCCCAATTATAGTCATATTTCGGGAACTGAATTGCCTGATTATACTGCACTATATTACTTTTTACATCTTCAATTAATTTCATTGCATTTTTTTTATTATTAACATTTGACTCTTTTAGCTCACTATCTTCCTTCTTCTGCCTGTAATATGTTAAAAGTGAATTCATTCTAATTGGGTATTTCCCCGCTTTTATTAATTTTAGCCACAAATACCAATCTTCATATACTTTCTTCTCTGTAATTCCAAAGCAACCTACCTCCAATAAATCTTGTTTTCTTATACACGAAGAAACAATCAACAAATTTTCTTGTTTCTCCCACTCTACATCATACCACTTTCTCCAAAAAAAATTTCTTTCACCAAAATTTACTGAATCTGTATAAGTCCAGCTTGCCTCTGGGTGTGTTTCCAAAGTCCAATAACAACACTCCAAAAAAGTATCATCATATATATCATCTGCATCTAAAAAAACAATATATTTTGATTCTTTTGCAGAATGTTCTATTCCAAAATCTCTTGCGGCAGCTGGTCCGTTTATTTCCATCTTTAGGTCTATAATAAACTTTTATTCTTTCATCTAATTTTTCAATTTTTCTTAATTTCTTTATTCCAGCAGCAAATGAGCCATCATCAACAATTATCCATTCAAAAAATGGAAATGTTTGACTTAACACACTCTTAGCAGTCTCCTCTATATATTCTTGACAATTATAATATGGTGTAATAATTGATATTATCACATCATTTTCTTCTTTGTGTTTAACCACTTTTTTCTTTTTACGCACTTTTCCTTCAAATTCTTTCATTTGGTAGCCTCCACATATTTTTCTATAACCTTATTAACATCTCCGTCCATCTTAACTCTTCCATCACAAAGCCAAACAGCCCTATCACAAAGTTTTCTTACAGTCTCCATACTATGAGTAACAAATACCATAGTTTTTCCTTGTCTTTTCAAATCAATCATTTTGTCTATACACTTATTCTGAAAATGTTCATCTCCTACAGACAAAATTTCATCTACCAACAATATATCAGCATTAACATTTATAGCAACTGCAAAAGCAAGTCTCATAAACATTCCAGAAGAATATGTTCTAACAGGATTTTCTATAAAGCTCTCTAATTCCGAAAATTCTATAATATTATCTATCTTTTCATCTATCTCTTTTTTAGTCAATCCAAATATTGATGCATTAAAATAAATATTCTCTCTTCCCGAAAAATCTGGGTGAAATCCTGCCCCTAATTCAAGTAAAGAAGTTAACTTCCCATTAATCTCTATAGTTCCTTTATTGGGATACAATATTTTTGTCATAAGTTTTAACAATGTTGACTTTCCGCTTCCATTTGTACCTATTAATGCCACAACTTCTCCCTTATTAATCTTCAAATTTATCCCCTTTAATACCTGTCTTTTCTCCATTTTATTTCTTGAAAAAAATAATAATTTTTCCTTTACAGTACTAGCCTTGTCCAGATATACATTAAAAGTTTTATACACATCGTTTACATTAATTGTACATTCACTCATATCTTCCCTTCCTATTATTTTCTATTTTACCCATTTTTTCCAATCTTAATCACTTATATATCTTCTTAATTTCTCCAAATACCTCCACCCTCTACTATTATAAATATTACTTAATTCTTGTTTTAACAACATATTTTCCGCTTCACTATTAATAACCTCATTATTCATTAACTCATTATTCTCCAAAAGTTTAACATTTTCTAAACTCAATCTATCTAATTCCTTATGATATAACCTAAATTCCTCTACCCTTTTACTCTCTAACCTTTCTAATGCCAATCTCTCTTTTTCATAAATATTTTTATACCATTCTATATTCTTAACATATTTTTTATATTTCTCTACATTAGGTAATTCCACCAAATCGTTAAACTCCTCATTCTCACATCTTTCAATAAATTCTTTACATCTTTTATTAATATCATTTCTCATATCTATATATTTCTCATTATTAGGCTTAGGATTTTGTAAAATATAATGTATATTCATATCCATAAAATCTTCTTGTACATAACTATCTACATACTCCAAAAATACACCTAATCTATCTTTATCATACACTTTTTTATGCAATACAATACTCGGTGTACCTAATGCTACACAAGGCAAAGCTACGTGAAGTCTACTTGTAATTACCAATTTTGCTTCCTGATATTTTTTCAACAAATTTTCTACATCTTCCATTCTCTCATTAACAGACTTTCTTTCCGTCTCTTTAGAATCCAAATAATGCGTTAAAACTTCAATCTCACTGCTTGTACTATCTTTTATTTTATTTATTATATTATCCTCTACATCAACTACACATATCTTATCTTTTTTATTAATCCCCTCAAATTTTTCTAACGTCAAAGTCATACAACCTGAAAAATAAGAAGCTATACCATTTCTCTCTAATCTATTTTTTGTATCTATATCTCTCGCCCCAACAGGTCCATACTTTTTCAAGAACTCTCCTCCAAAACCTTTTAAATAACTATCTCCTACATCAGTCTCCTCTAATTCTTTAAAATGCATAGATATTAATAAAGGATTTATATATGGAGATGGTGGCCAAGCAATTTTATTATGAATATACCACCCATTCATTATCATCGAAACATACTCTCTCTTATCAGGAACAAAGCAACTTAATGCTTCTCTATCTATATAATAATCTATATGTGGCAAATATTTCATAGCTACATAAGTTTGTATATCGTCCCCTATATTGTCTGTTGACTTATAATACATCAATCCATATTTCATAATAAATTTAAAACTCCTTTTTATTTTTAGTATATTTTACCCATATTTACCAATTTTAGTCATTAAAAAAAGCGACCATTTATAGGTCTGCTAAAAAATCAAGATTTTATATTAACACCAATTACTCCTCCGATTACTCCACCAAGTAATCCAATTCCAATCATTAAAAGTGATTGCATATTTAACGCAAAATTTGCACCATTAACTAAACTAGAAACTACATATATACAAAGTATATACAATCCGCCAATAATAGCCCCATTTACAATTCCATTTTTGTTTGCCTTTATATTACCAAGTGAACTTCCTATTAAAATACTTATCCCTGTAATTATAATTATAACAGGTCGCATTAAATTTTCACTTATATCAGTATATACCAACAAACAAGAGAAAATAAATAAACAAATTAAAGTAAAAACAATTGATATAACTAAGCCTTTTAAAATATTCAAAATTATGTTACTATTTCCATATCCTTCCATACTAATTCCCCCTCCTTTACTATTTATATTCCTTTTTTTATAAAATATGTTATTTCTTCCATCTTATTATGATTTTTTATTTGTAATTTTTCACAGTATATTTTGTCCAAAAAAATAAATAATATTAATAAGTTTTTTAATCAAAACTTAATCTTTTCTAGGAGGAATATCAATGAATAAGAAAATTTTGTATGGTATATTGTTATTTTTTGCAGTAATACTTTTTTCTACATCATTCTGTTTTGCAAACAATGACAATTCAGGTTTAGAAAATGCTGCTAACAGTGTTAGAAATGTAGTTGGTGGTGCTGAAAATGCTATAGAAGGTGCTGCTGCTGATGTTTCTAATGCCTCAAAAGATGCTACTCGTGATTTAGAAAATTCTAGTAATTCAATGACTGATAATAACAACGATAATCATAATTCAAAAGATTCCAATAATACTCAAGTAATGGGAATGACAAATAACGGAAATGGTGGAAATGGTGATTCTAGTGGATATACTGCTGCTAGAACTTCAACAACTACTGATACTAATTTTCTAGGTTTAAATTCTACTGCTTGGATTTGGTTAGTACTTGCACTTGCAGCATTTGCTATAATCTTATTAGTTTATAGCTATTCTACTCAATCTACAAATTATGATTACGATAGTTCTGATGAATAGTATTAAAAAAGATGTGTAAAAACTAATTCTACACATCTTTTTCTTTATATAATTATGCTTTATTACTTGAGCCAAATACATCTCTAATTTTATGTTGAACTGTTTGCTTTATTAATTCTCTAGCTGGCTTTAAATATTTACGAGGGTCAAAAGCTGATGGTTCTTCTGCAAATACTCTTCTAATTTCTGCTGTCATAGCCAAACGTAAATCTGTATCTACATTTATTTTTGATACTCCTGATATTGATGCAGTATGAAGCATCTCATCTGGAACTCCTTTTGCTCCTGGAATGTCTGCACCATATTTATTACATTGCTCAACTAATTCTGGAATAACTGTTGATGCTCCGTGCAATACTATAGGTGTTTCTGGAATTCTCTCTTTTATTTGTTTTAATATGTCAAATCTTAATTTTGCTTCTCCTTTAAATTTATATGCTCCGTGACTCGTTCCTATAGCTATTGCTAAAGAATCACATCCTGTTCTTTTTACAAATTCTTCTGCTTGTGCAGGGTCTGTATATTTTGCATCAGCATCACTTACATTTACATCATCTTCTATTCCAGCAAGTTTTCCAAGTTCTGCCTCTACAACTACTCCTTTTGAGTGTGCATAATCTACTACTTGTTTTGTTACTCTAACATTTTCTTCAAAGTCGTATTTTGACCCATCATACATTACTGAAGTAAATCCTGCATCTACACACATTTTGCATGTTTCAAAGTCTGGTCCGTGGTCTAAATGTATTGCTATTGGTATATCTGGGTGTTCTTCTGTTGCTGCTTCTATCATTTTCATTAGATAATTTATTCTTGCATATTTTATCGCACTTGATGATGCTTGTAATATTACTGGTGATTTTTCTTCTGCTGCTGCATCTACTATTGCTTGAATTATTTCCATATTGTTTACATTGAATGCACCTACAGCAAATCCTTCTTTCATTGATTTTTCAAACATTTCTTTCGTTGTTACTAACATATTCATCATTCCTTTCTTTTTTCTATATTTTTATCACAAATATTATTCTATGTCAAGCTAAGCAATGTTCCTTGACTTTTCAACAATTAAGTCGTATAATTCTTACAGGAGGTAGATATGAGCAATTTAAGTAATAAAAAAATTATTGCAAAAAATCCAACTGCATATCACAATTACTCTATCGAAAATAGTATAGAAGCGGGAATCGTTTTAACTGGTACAGAAATTAAATCTATCCGAAGCGGAAAAGTTAACTTAAAAGATAGTTTTGCAACAATAAAAAATGGAGAATGTTTTGTTCATCAAATTCATATTAGTCCTTACGAATTCGGAAACATATACAACAAAAATCCTCTTCGTGACCGAAAATTACTTTTAAATAAAAAAGAAATTAATAAACTTTTCGGAAAAATTAAACAAGATGGATATAGTTTAATACCAATCTGTTTATACTTTAAAGGCAGTTTAGTAAAACTGGAATTAGGAATTGGCAAAGGAAAAAAATTATATGATAAAAGGCAAGATATCGCTAAAAAAGATGCTAATCGTAAAATTCAACGAGCTCTACGCGAAAAGTCATAGAAAAAAGACTAAAAACTTGAATATTTCATTCAAATTTTTAGTCTTTTTATTAATCATTAATTTTTCTCTATTTCTAAATCATAAGCATTTGCAACATCTGATGTAACTGCTATATTTAATTGTACACTTCCATTTGGTTGTATAGGGTCTATTACACCTTTTAATTCTGTGATTTTTTGTCCTTCAGCATCTAATAATTTTACTTTTACATTTTTTGATGATGTTGCCTTATCTGTAGGATTTTGTACAGTAGCTAATAATGTTGTTATTCCTCCTTTTGCTGTTAATTGAATGCCTGTGATTTTTAATCCTTCAAATGTTCTTTCTTCTTGTAATTTATTACTTATATTATACTTTTTACCATCATCTAATACTTGAACATTTTCCTCTACTTTTGGTTCTTCTGCCGTAGTTTCTTCTCCTTGTACATTATTTGTATTTTCTGTATCCTGTGTACTCTCGGCATTAGTTGAATTATTTATATTATTAGCATTATTCTTATTACTACTAGTATCCATTTTTCTTAATATTAATACTACTCCTATTATAATTACTACTATTAATACAATGATTAATATTCTTGTCTTTACTGAACTTTTCATTTTTTAACCTCCGTTTATTATTTTTATATTTTTAATATATCTATTTATAAATATATTCTGTACCTCTAATTCACCTCTCTTTTTTCTTCCGTTCTTTTTTACATTGCAATTATATTATTTATTTTTTTATTTGTCAATATTTTTTCAAAAAAAAAAGAAATTAGAATTTTTCCTAATTTCCTTTTAATTTTTTTCATATTTACTCATAAAATTTAATACAAATTTTATTCAACATTTTCTTTAATATAATTAACTACGTCAGAAACTGATACCACTTTCTCTGCATCTGCATCAGGTATTTCTATGCCAAATTCTTCCTCTAAAGCCATAATTAACTCAACTAAATCTAGTGAATCTGCTCCTAAATCATCTATAAATGAAGCCTCTTGTGTAACTGAATCTTCACTAACTTGTAATTGCTCTACAATTATTGCTTTTACTTTTTCAAAAACCTCCTCTGAACTCATCTTAAGTTCACCTCCCCTCAAGTGCAATGTATTAAATATTATATTTAATTTTATTGTATGTAACATTTATATTATATGTTTTTACTTTTGTCAATAGTTTATCTATAATTTATTTTTTTTTGAACAGTTATTCAGTTTTTATGTTATTTTCTTTATTAAACTCATCAATTAATCTCTCTACAGTCTTATTATTAACAAACTGTTCTGCTTGTTCTATAGTATATTCAAATAATATCTCATCACTACTTCCGTGTGCCTTTACAACTGGTTTTTTTACACCCAAAAACAAAGCACCTCCATAAGTTTTATAATCTACCATTTTTGAAAATCTCTTTATTGCAGGAAGCGATGGTAATGCTAGAATCTTTGACAAAACATTTCTTGTCATACTTTCAGTCAATGTTCTTTTTACAAATTTGCCTAATCCTTCTGTTGTCTTTAAAAACACATTTCCAGTAAATCCATCTGTTACTATAGCATCAACATTTCCAGAAAACGCATCTCTTCCTTCAACATTTCCAATAAAATTTATATTTAATTCTTCAGATTTTTCCTTTAACAACTGATAACTTTCTTTTACTAAATCATTTCCTTTAGTCTCTTCTGTTCCTATATTTAATAATCCAATCTTAGGGCTTTCAACACCAAAAGTATTTTTTATATATATACTTGACATTTGAGCAAATTGCAATAAATTAATAGGTTTACAATTTGTATTAGAACCTGCATCTATCAAAACAAGTCTACTTTTATAAGCAGGTAATATCCCAGCTAATGCTGGTCTATCAATTCCTCTTATCCTGCCTACCAATAAAGTTGCACCTGTTAATAATGCTCCAGAATTTCCTGCTGAAATAAATACATCACCTTGTCCTTCTTTTAGCATTTTAAATCCCACTACCATTGAAGAATCCTTTTTATGTTTTATAGCCAATGTAGGAACTTCTTCCATTTCTATTTGCTCAGTTGCATTTTGTACTTTAAGCCTAGGTGAAATTTCTTCTAATGTTTTTCCATAAAACTCCTTCACCTTACTTTTTATAATATCTTCTTTTCCTATTAAAACTACCTCTGCTTGAATCTTATTTATCGCTCTTACTGCACCTTTTATATTAGCATCTGGTGCATTATCTCCTCCCATTACATCTAATAGTATCTTCATTATTTTACATCCTTTCGCACTTCTCTTTTATACCATTATTATGAATTATATTAAAGCGTTATTCTTTTTCTTCAATATTTCCTTGTTTTTCTTTATCTTCATTCTTTTTTTCAGCCAAATTCTTCATAGTTAAATTTATTCTACCTTGTGGGTCTATTGAAATTACTTTTACAGTTACCTTTTGTCCTACTGTAACATAATCATCAACTCTCCTAATATGCTCATCTGAAATCTGTGATATGTGTATCAAGCCCTCTACATTATTGCCTAAATCAACAAATGCCCCAAATGAAGTTGTTCTAGTAATTGCACCATAATATATTCCGCCAACTTCTATCTCTTTAACAATATCTTCTATCATATCTAGTGCATCATAAGCATTCTCACTATTCTCTCCATATATAAACACTTGTCCATCTTCTTCAATATCAATTTTTACTCCAGTTTCTTCGATTATTTTATTTATAACCTTTCCACCTGTTCCAATAACATCTTTAATCTTTTCAGGTTTTATTTTTGTTGTTATTATCTTTGGAGCATAAGGTGAAAGCTCTTTTCTTGGCTCAGATATTTGTGGTAGCATAATATCATTCAAGATATAACTTCTAGCATTCTTTGTTCTTTCAAATGCCTCTTTTATAATTTCATAAGATAATCCATCTACTTTTATATCAACTTGTATTGCAGTAATCCCTTTCTCAGTTCCACCAACTTTAAAATCCATATCCCCAAAAAAGTCTTCTAATCCTTGAATATCTGTCATCATAACATAATCATTTTCGTCTTCTGGATTTATTATTAACCCTGTAGATATTCCTGCAACTGGTCTTTTTATTGGTACACCTGCGTCCATTAATGCTAATGTACTTGCACATATACTTCCTTGTGATGTAGAACCATTTGAAGATAAAATTTCTGATACCACTCTTATACTATATGGGAAATCCTCTTTTGAAGGTAACACTGGTACTAATGCTTTTTCTGCCAAAGCTCCGTGACCAATTTCTCTTCTACCTGGACCACGAGATGTTCTTGCTTCTCCTACAGAATATCCAGGAAAATTATATTGATGCATATATCTTTTTGATTCTTCATTATCTATTCCATCTAATGATTGTTCTTCACTAACCATTCCTAATGTAGCTATTGACATTACTTGTGTCAACCCTCTTGTAAACAATCCACTTCCGTGAACTCTTGGCAAAAGTCCAACCTCACAAGATAATGGCCTTATTTCATCTAAAGCTCTACCATCTACACGTTTATGCTCATAAAATATCATATCTCTAACTACTTTTTTCTCTAATTTATATATACCCTCATTTATCTGTGCACTATCCTCTGCTGTTTTTTCAGCTCCATACTTTTCTTCATAATCTTCTATAATCTTTTTAGTTAATTCTTCTATATTATTATCTCTTACAGTTTTTTCTTTTTCTGTAACAGCTTCTTTCATCTGCTCTTTATAATTTGATGACAAAAACTCATATATTTCTTCATCAACTACAAATGATTTATATTCAAATTTTTCCTTTCCAATTTCATCTTTTATTCCTGAAATAAATTTGCATATTTTCTTTATTTCCTTATGACCTTTTTTTATTGCTTCTAACATTACTTCATTAGATACCTCATTTGCACCTGCTTCTATCATAGCTATTTTCTCAGCAGTTCCTGCAACAGTCAATGTTAAATCACTTTTCTCCCTTTGCTCTTCTGTTGGATTTATTATAATCTCTCCATCTACTAACCCTACATTTACAGCTGCTGTTGGTCCTCCAAATGGTATATCTGATATTGATAACGCTGCTGATGCACCTATCATAGCAGCTACCTCTGGTGAATTGTCTTGTTCTACACTCAATACTGTTGCCACCACAACTACATCATTTCTAAAATCCTTTGGAAATAATGGTCTCAATGGTCTATCTATTGCTCTTGAAGTTAATATAGCTTTTTCTGATGGCTTTCCTTCTCTTTTTGTATATGAACCCGGAATCTTTCCTACAGAATATAATTTTTCTTCATAATCTACTGATAATGGAAAAAAGTCAATTCCTTCTTTTGGCTCTTTTGAAGCAGTAACATTTACCATAACTGTAGTATCTCCATATTTTACTACAACACTACAATTTGTTAATGCTGCCATCTTTCCAGTTTCTATTGATAATTTCCTTCCTGCTAACTCTGTTTCATAAATTTTATACATAAACTCCTCCTATTTTTCAAGTTTATTATTAGATTGTAACCTCTATAATATATTAACTATTATAGATAAAAATATGATTTTCTTTAAACTAATATTTTCATTTATTAATATATTATACAAGCTACTGACCTAAATAATAAACTTTTTTGACTTAATTCTTTGAATAAATATTTTTTTAAGTTCTAGGAAATATCTTCCTAGAACCTAATATTTTTTCTTACTTTCTTAATCCTAATTTCTTAACTATTTCTCTATATCTGTTAATATCTTTTTTAGATAAATAGTTTAATAGATTTCTTCTTTTTCCAACCATTTTTAGAAGCCCTCTTCTTGAATGATTATCTTTTTTGTGAGTTTTTAAATGTTCAGTTAATTCATTGATTCTCTCAGTTAAAATAGCGATTTGAACTTCTGGTGAACCAGTATCTTTTTCGTCTCTTTTATATTGTTCAATGATTTGACTTTTCATTTCTTTTGAAATCATATTCTTTTACACCTCCATCTTCCTTTTTCTCCTTAAACTGAGCTAAAATTTAGGTGTCTAGGTTTTAGCTAAGTTAAAGGTATTTTTTAACCTTCTATATTTTACTACATTTTTTTTCAAAAATCAATAGTATTAACAGCTAATTCTATAATTTCTTTTACTCTTTTTATATTTTTAGTCAAATACAAATACCCTATAAGTGCCTCAAAAGCTGTTGCATACATATATTCTTGTACATTTGAGTTCTTAGGCAAATGATGATTTTCCGCATTTCTTCCTCTTCTTACTATATCTTTCTCCTCATCTGTCAAATCTTCATATATATTCGGGAATTTGACAGTTAGAAAATAAAAAAATGAAGATAAGCACTGATAGTGCTAATTTTTTTTGTCAAATTTTCAGTTTTCCTCTTGCACAATGTTTCACAATGTGGTATGATATGAATATCACAAAGGAGGAATGAAAATTGCGTCTACAAATAATAAAATCAAAAAATGCTCAATCTTTCTATGTTGTAAAGTCCACATATGAAAACAAAAAGCGCTCTAATAAAGTTGTAGAAAAGCTTGGAACATATAAAGAATTACAGCAAAAAGTTGCCCCAGAAGATCCAATCGAATGGGCTAAAAGTTACGTTGAAAAATTAAATGAAGAAGAAAAAAATGGTACTCGAGAAATAATCGTAAAATATTCACCAACAAAAAGTATAGAAAAAAATAAACAGCTTAGTTTTAATGTTGGTTATCTGTTTTTAGAAAAAATATATTATCTGTTAGGGCTAAATGAAATATGTAATAACATTTCAAAAAAATATAAATTCAGGTATAATTTAAATACTATACTTTCAAGATTAATATATGGAAGAATTATCTTCCCATCTTCTAAACTTGCAACATTTGAATTATCGAAAAAATTTATCGAACAGCCTAAATTTGAGTTGCATGATGTATATAGAGCTTTAGAAGTAATTGCTAAAGAAAATGATTTCATACAAGCAGAATTGTATAAAAATAGTAA
>CANQRS010000026.1 GCA_947626295.1 uncultured Clostridia bacterium | reverse complement strand
AAAAACTAACCCTAAAAGTTGAATTTTTAGGGCTTATGTTTAAAAATTTTTGGGACATTTTCAAATTTCATTGACATTAAATTGTCAAAATAAATTTAGTTATATTTTTCCCAACCCTCACATATACATTAACTAAAGTTTAGTACAAACATTTTTTACATACAAAGGGAGGTAAAATAGATGGAAAATCTACGATTATATGAAGATATTGCAAAAAGAACTGATGGTGATATCTATGTTGGAGTAGTTGGTCCTGTAAGAACTGGTAAATCAACATTTATAAAAAAATTTATGGATTTATTAGTAATTCCAAATATAACTAATGAATATAAAAAGGAACGTGCAAAAGATGAATTGCCACAAAGTGCAGCAGGAAAAACTATAATGACAACAGAGCCAAAATTCATACCTAATGAGGCTATTGAAATTACAATAGATGATAAATTAAAATTGAAAACACGTTTAGTAGATTGTGTTGGATACCTAGTTCCAAATAGTATAGGATATTTGGAGGACGACAAACCTAGAATGGTAAAAACTCCGTGGTCTGATGAAGAAATTCCTTTTGAGCAAGCAGCAGAAATTGGAACAAAAAAAGTTATAGAAGAACATTCTACCATTGGAATATTAATCACTACGGACGGTTCTATTACAGAGATTCCACGAGCAGATTATATAAAATCAGAAGAGCGAGTTGTTTCTGAATTAAAAAATATTAATAAACCTTTTATTATTCTTCTTAATTCTAATCACCCTCAAGCTCCAGAAACAATCTCACTTGCAGAGGAATTAAGCCAAAAATATAATTCTAGTGTAATTCCTATTAATTGTTTAGATTTGAATATGAATGATATAACAAATATATTTTCTAATATTTTATATGAGTTTCCAATTAGCCAAATTAATTTTAAATTTCCTGATTGGGTTAATGGACTAGAGTTATCTCATTCTTTAAAACAAGAACTATATACAGAAATAAAAAATTCTTTTGATGATGTTTCCATTTTACGAGAAATTGCATTATGCACTAAATCTATTGAGCAATGTGATATTATATCTAAAACAAATGTTGAAAATATAATGCTAGGCAACGGAAATGTTAATATCTCTATAGATTTAAGAGATGATTTATTTTATAAAATTCTTAGTGAAATGACAGGAGTAAATGTAACAAATGAAGGAGATTTGTTTTCTATTATTAGTGAACTTTCTTCAACTAGAGCTAAATACAATAAAATTGCTGATGCTTTAAATGATGTTGAACGTAAAGGATATGGTATTGTTACTCCAACTATTGAAGAACTTATTTTAGATGAACCCGAAATGGTCAAACAAGGTTCAAGATTTGGAGTAAAACTTAAAGCAACTGCGCCTAGCCTACATATTATAAAAGCAAATATCGAAACTGAAGTTTCTCCTATTGTAGGCTCTGAAAAGCAATCCGAAGAGTTAGTTAATTATTTACTTTCTGAATTTGAGAGTGACCCTAAAAAAATTTGGGATTCCAACATTTTCGGAAAAAGTTTGCATTCTTTGGTCAACGAAGGCTTACAAACTAAGCTTTCCAAAATGCCTGAAGAAGCCCAAATGAAACTTCAAGAGACTTTAGAGAGAATAGTTAACGAAGGTAGTGGAGGGTTAATCTGTATTATTTTATAATTTAATTCAAAAAAAGCTAATGTATATTCAAATACATTAGCTTTTTATCTCTTTTATAAATTATTAATATCTCTTAAATTTCTTTCCAGAACCAATCTAAACTATTATCTATGCTTTTTGTATTATTAGCTTTTGCTTCTATATCATCTACCCATAAATATGATAAAAATGTTACTAAAATAAATACAAAGTCTATTGCTATACATTTATACAATGTTGATGCCAAATTTACCACATCTTGTGTTAATGTAGCAACTTGAACAACGTGTACTATTAATAATGCCAAAAATGCAAATAATGGAATTGCAACAGTTATACTTTTCTTTATTTCTTGTCCTAAAAATATTAATAATGCTACTGCTAATACTAATAAAAATAATGTAACTGGATTCGCTATATTTACGATGAACATCTTTTATTCCTCCCATCTTTAGTTTATAAACTTCTTCTTTTTTATCATATCATTCTTTGTATTTTTTTTCAAGATTTTTTATATTACTTTTTGTTTACATTTTTATTACATTTTTGTCATTTTATTATTTTATTATATTCTTTTATTGCCTCATCAATTTCTCCATCGAAAATAGCCTTTCCTTTTTTCATTACTATTCCTCTTTTGCAAAATTCCTTAGCTGTGTTAGCAGAATGAGTAACAAATAATAAAGTAACATTTTTTTCTGCTGTAATTTCATTAACTTTTTTTACACACTTTCTCTTAAAAGCTTCATCTCCTACACTTAAAGCCTCATCTATTATTAATATTTCAGGTCTTACATTTGCATTAATTGCAAACCCTAATCTTGCCTTCATTCCACTAGAATATGTTCTTACAGGTTGGTCTATATACTCTCCTAACTCTGCAAAATCAACAATATCTGGCTCTAATGCTTGTATTTCTTCGTGTTTTATTCCTAAAATCTGCCCTTTTAAATATATATTTTCTCTACCAGTAAATTCTGTATCAAATCCAGAGGTTAACTCTAATAAAGCACTTACTCTCCCTTTTACTTCTACATTTCCTTCTGTAGGATATGTAACACCAGTAATTATCTTTAATATAGTAGATTTTCCTGCCCCATTTTTACCAAATAAGGCAACACATTCTCCCCTTTTTATATTAAATGATACATTGTCTACCGCCTTTTTTTCCTTACATTTTACATTCTTAAAAAATAATCCTAAAAGCCTTTTCTTATCATTTTCATATAATTTATATTTTTTAGTAACCTTCTCAAATTTTATAACTACTTCTTCGTCCATCTCGTCCACCTTTTTTCATTATAGCGTTTTTATAATACATCTGGAATCTCTTTCCTTACCTTTTTATAAGCAATTAATGCTAAAACTGCCATTATTGCTAAAACTATTCCGAAATATAATAATGTATCAGGCTTTTCCCAAAACCAAACTTTATTTATTAAACTATCTCTAAAACCATTTACTATATATGTAACTGGATTAAAATTTAGAACTTGTTTTATCCATTCAATTTCTATTTTATCTGCGTCCCATAAGATTCCAGAAAGCCAAAATATAGCCTGAACAAAAGATTTAACTAAATTCCCAAAATCTTTACTTATTGCTGCAAGCAATGATGAAAATAATGCCCATATAGTCCAAAATACAAAACTTATCGCTATAAAAAATAGTATTTGGATATAATATATATCAGGCATATAACCAAAGAAGCCAAATATTACTAACATTATTATTATCAATGCTATATTTATAGTCAATTTAGACATAGATACAAATGTAGGAATTGTCGCCACTGGAAACTTCATCTTATTTACTAGATGTTTATATTTTCTAATAGAATTCGTTCCTGATGTTAACATATCATTCATATAAAACCAAGGTATCATTCCAGCTATTAGCCATAAGAAGAAAGGATATCCATTAACATCTGAGCCTCCTCTTAACCCTATTCCTATTGCAAACCAAAACACAAATATTGTTACAGCCGGCTTAACTATTGCCCATTTCCAACCTAATGCTGACCCCCTATATGTTTTTACTATATCTGCTTTTGCCAACTTTATCAACTGTTGTCTATATTCTATATGCTCTTTTAAAATCTTTACTACATCACTCATTATGTACCGCCTCATTTTACTTTTTTCTCTGTTTGTTTTACTACACCTCTTGGCTCTGGTATTTGATTTAATCCATTAATAGCCCTTGGTAAAGCTAATTCTTTTTTTATTTTAGTAGTAGAGACTCCTTCTGTTCTTGGCAAATACACAACCTCACAATATTCTTGTAAATAGTCAAATTTATCACTGCCAGCCCAGTCATCTCCCATAACTACCATATCTACTTCATATTTTTTTACATCTTCTATTTTTTGTTCCCAATTTCTTTCTGGAATTACTAAATCTACATATCTTACTGCTTCTAACATTAATTTTCTTGTTTCATAATTATGATATGCTTTTTTCCCCTTTGCTTCGTTAAATTCATCTGTAGATAATGCTACTATTAAATAATCTCCTAATGCTTTTGCTCTTTTTAAAATATTTATATGACCATAATGTAATAAATCAAACGTACCATAAGTTAATATTCTTTTCATAAAATTCCTCCATTACAACAATTTTAATTCTACTAATTTATCATAAATTCTTTGTATATTTTTTCCATCTGAAAATTCATTTATTGTACTATAAATTTTTTCTTGCTCTTTAGTTCTTACTTTATCTAAATTTATTTTCTTATTATTAATTGTTTCTTTTATTACATTTTCTAATTCATTTATATTAAAAACTCTTTTTCCTATATATTCATTTTTATTTGGTATTAATTCTCCATTTTCTTTTTCATATAATTCTAAATCTGGCTGATAGAATATTACACCTGCACCTTGATAAAATGCGTTATAACATACTGAAGAATAATCTGTTATTAATAATTTTGTTTTTTCTAGTGCCTTTGATATTGGCTCGCTCCACAAACTATTCTTTAAATCTGTTTGCATTAATAAATTTTGTGCCTTTGGATGAGATATTAAAATTATTTTTTCTCTATCTACATATTTTTTCAACATTTCACATATTGCGATTGTATCTTTGTAATAATTTGATTTTTCAAAATCATATAATTGTTCTTCATAAGGCTTCCACGTAAGCATTACTGTAATATAATCATCTGATTCTTTATTTATATGATTATACTCTACCTTACTAAATATTGGTAACCCTGTTTTTAAAACTCTTTCCTCATCTATTTGTAAACTTTCTACAACAACATCTTTTTCTTTTTCGCTTCCAACTACAATGTAAGTTGCTTCCCCCTCTTTATTTTTACTAAATGTAGAATTTTTACCTTGACACTTTAAATATGTAACTCCGTGTTGTAAAAATATAAATGGCTTATCAGATAAACTCTTTCTTAATGCAGTATTATTAGAACGAAGTATATTCAAGTGTATTGCTGCCTCTGTAGAAATAAAGTTATTTGCATTATAAATTAACCAATAATATTTCATTGAGTATTTAGGCACTACATTTTTATTATCTTTTATTCTTTCATAATCTACTGAATCTTTAGTAATTATGAAATAATCTTTTGACCTTCCATTTTTTTGTGATAATAAAAACAAATCATAAGCTCCTTCTTCTGCTTTTGATGCAAATTTTTCATAGAATATATTTATCTTTTTCTTTCTTCTTGGTACTAATATCTTACTAATTCCATATAAAGCTCCTGATACCAATTTGCTTTCCATTATCTTAAATTTTAATGTTCTTTCAATATCCTCTTTTGGTCTTTGAACTAACACTAAATTTCCTTTTATTGTTCTACGTATATGTACTGCAAAATCTTTTGTGTATGTACTTCTCATTGGAGCATAATAATGTTGTGTATTTTTTTGTCTTTTATCTTTTACGCCAACTTTATATTCTACTTCAATTCCATTTATTTTCATTCCATATCTAATCGAGCCATTTATTGTTGACTCATCTTTTAATATATCTTCAATTTTAAATGTATATGTACTTACAATCCCTTGCTTTAACATCTGTGCCTTTGTTAACAATGCTCCATATTGCTTTAATGTACATTCTCGTTCCAATTCTTGGTCTATATAAAATTTAGTTTCTGTTATATTTAATTTATACTTATTTATTAAATACGCTAATATTCTTATTTTCAATCTTCTTTTATTTAAACTAACTTTTAATACTTTAAATTTTAAGCTTACTAATCTTTTATATGCTGTTTCTATATTACAATAACAGTATCTAATAACATTATTATCCGAATATACTATAACAACATTATCTACCTCTTTTTTTTCCGTATCTACTTCTTCGTCTTCGCCATCAACATCATATTTTAATCCTTCTACTTTTTGTAAAAAAATTATACTATCTTTTTGTGTATTATTTGATACAGTTATACTTGATTTATATCTTTTTTCATATTCTAATAAATCTAAACTAATTCTTTCTATATTATTTGGATTTTCCCTAGATGTTTCTTTTTCTATAATAAGTATTTTATCTTCTATTCTTGCTGTTATTTTACTCATTTGATGACCTCCTAATTGTTAATTATCGCAAACTCATTAGCATATTTGTCATTAATATATTAGCACATATTGATATTTTTTGTCAATTAAATAAAATAAAAACAGAACATTTGCCCTGTTTTTATTTTTACTATAATTTTAAAATCTCTTCATATACTCTTTTACAGTTATCTGTATCAACTTTATAATAAAATTTTTTAATTCTTTCAAGATATTTCTTTTCAAGTTTGCAATCATTTTTTACAGTATCTACAATTTGTTTAACTGTAGTTTCATAATCATAACAAACTGCTCCAAATCCATCTTTATCATAATCAAAATATCCTTTTTCATAAGCGTGTCCTTTAAAGAACTGCTCTTTATCAAATTGTGCATATATTACAGGCTTTTTTAGATATGCAAAATCAAATGCCACACTCGAAAAGTCTGTTATCATTAACGCATTTTCTGCAAATTCTTTTTGATAATTTACACTTTCTAATATTTGCACATTCTCATTTTTATCAAAATCTGATATCTGATGTTTTAATGCAGGATGTAATGCAAATTGTAAAACATATCCTTTTTCCTTAACAACATCTAAAATTCTCTTATCATTTATCAATTTATTAAAAAATTTATAATACTCAGATTCTTTAAATTTAGGATTATATGTTTTTCCCATCTCATCTTTTGCATTCCATTGTGCTAATTTTTTCCTATATGTTGGCAATATTAATATTTTCTTTTGCTTTTTATCTACTAATTTATCATATCTAGGAAAACCTGTTAATTTCACTTCATTTTCTGTATAATAATAATCACCCTCAATTATTGATTTATACTCATCTTTTGCTGCCGTTACAAATAATTTAATATTTTTATTATATTTTTTTAGCCAATCTGATAAATCATCTTTTGTTATACCGTGTTGTAAAAATATAAAATCAAATGTCATTAAATCTCTATAATAAATTTCATCATCTTTAAAAGCATTTACTACAAAATCACTAGCGTGTGAAGAAATAATTTTTGATGCCATCAAAAAATATATTTTATGTTTTAATGTATTAAGTTTTATAACCTTGCCTATCTTTTTCATTCTTTTATAATCATCACTATTTTTTTCAATCAGAAAATATGTTTTTATTTTTTTATTTTTTATATTTTGCATATATTCAAAAAATGCTTCTCCATTATCTTTTGCCATATCTTCTCTATCTGAAATTAGCCATATTTCTTTTCTATTAAATAATTTATACATATAATATAGTAATCTTGTCCCTATGACCTTGACCTCTTTATTTTTTATTAATTCCTTTGTATATACATATTTATGTTTTAAATTTTTAATATTTTTATTTTTTTCTATAAATATATCCTTTTTTCTATATTTTATAATATGGTCTTTATATGCAAAATATGATTTTAATTCTTGATTCAATTTAGCCATTTTCCCAAACTTAATATTTAATTTAATTTCTGCTTGTTTTTTATATACAAATATAATGTTTATTTTTTTTGCATCTTTTAATGGTATTTCAACTTTATATGTATAATGATTATTGACAACTTGTCCTGTTATGCCCTTATCTTTTTGACCATATATAGATTTCCTTCCTTTTTGTAAATCAATTAATTTTCTTTCTTTTGAATTAATATTTACATATATATCAAAAAACTCTTTAGGTAAAATACTGCTTACTCTACCTTCAATAATTAATTTATCATCTCTAATTTCTAATATATCTATTTTAAACATAGATTTATTATTTCTAATTTTATATAAAGCTGTATTATTAAAATACATTTTTCCTTTTATATATTTTAAATCTGAACTTATATCTTTATTATATTTTAATTCCAAAGCATATTTTTTATATTCTGCAAATATATCTTTCTGTTCACATATAATATAATCATCAATTTGCTTCAAAATATTAATTACACTTTGAATATATTCCTTTTTTTCCTCATCTGTTAAAATATCTCTAGGTATCCTTCTTATTCTCCATTGTAAATCGTACATTAAAAGATATTGTGCATACGGTATTAGTGTACCAAATCTTTCTTTTGATAGCTCTATTATAGCATTATGAAAATTATTTAATGTTTCTGTATACCAAACTTTTTTATCTTCTACACCTTGCATAGCAGAACTACTATCCATTCTTCTTCTATAATAATAAACCGCTTCTCTTATTACACCATATTTATTTTTATTAAAAATTATATTACTTACATATTTTGTATCTTCTCCATATTTTAGCTTTGAATCAAACTGATATTTTTTTACTAACTCTGCTTTTATAAATGCTGGTGCAACATTCATATGTATATAATTATAATTTTCAAATATATTTACTATTTTTGTTTTTTTAAATTTATAATCTAGTGCGTGATACCCTTCTCTCTGCCCAAAAAATTCTATCCTAGCAGCAACAACATCTACTTCATCCTCGTGCTTTTTAAAAAAATTATTTACATATTCAAAAGTTTTTAGGCTCCATTTATCGTCACTATCTATAAAATTAACATACTTACCCTCAACATACTTTATACCAGTATTTCTAGCTACACTTACTCCTCCATTTTTCTGTTTAATATAAACTATATTGTCAGGATACTTTTTCTCGTAATTTAAACAAATTTTTTCGCTACCATCGGTACTACCATCGTTTACTAATATTAATTGTATATTTTTTTCAAATCCTATTGTTTGATTAATTACACTCTCAATCGCTTCACTAAGGTAATCTTCTACATTATATATAGGCATTACAACTGAAAATATATATTTATGCTCTTTCTTTTCTCCCATCTATATACAATCCTTTCTTTTTAATGTACTTTTCTTCATTTTTTATATATGGATAAAATGCGTATATTTCTATTATAACAATAATTAGAATAATTGCAATATACATTTTTTTAGAAATATAAGTTCTCTTTCTATCATTTTGTACTTTAAAAGTAATATCTTTTTTTACTTCTTCTCCATTTATAGTCATTTTTCCACTAGGGTACATTTCGTAATTCTCACTACCATTATAAACATATATTCCTATAGAATTATCTTCTGTTGCATTTTCCGAATATATTTTTATACTATATTCTTGTTTACCCTTAGGTTCTATATAGTCAAATTTGAATGTTCTATATTGTCCATTAGTTATTCCTTTGCTATTAAACCCTTTTCTTACTAACTCATTTTTATTACTATCATATAATACAAAACAATAATTTGTTTTTTCCTTAGTATTTTCTTTTTTAAACTTTATTGCAATAGAATTAAATTTTTTATCTGCTACAAAAGTTTGTATTATTTCATCTTTAGCAATTTTCTTTGCCTCTCCTTCTCCTTTTGTCTGTACAACGACTTTATCAAAATATTCTTGTTTTTTTACTGCATATTTTTCAAAATTTATTACAGACAAAAATACTGTTAATATTATAACTCCTAAGCTGACATTTTTCAATATTTTTTGCATATCTATTTTGTGTTTTTGTATTTTTATTGATTTTATTTCCAAAATTCTCTCAAAACTTGATATTCCTCTTTCAAATAATAATGCAATTAATGGTAAAAATGATAAACTATATCTTGTAGCAACTTCCCATATCATATAAAATAAAAATGCTCCAAAAATTGTTATATAAATCATTTGATATTTTTTATTATCTGACTTGTCCATTAATTCTCTAGCTACCGCTATTAATAAAGTAATCATTAATACTACTTTGCATATTTGCAAATAATACATTATAAACAATCTTTTATTACCAGCAAAATACTCATACAATACATTTATCTGCTCAACATTTTCCATTTTATTAAAATAATTATATTCACCATTTGACCAATTTACAGCCAATTTTTCTTTTGTTAATGTTAATAACCCTGATAACCCTAAATCCTTTAATCTCGTTTTTATAGTTTCTATATTAGTGCTTACTTTTTCTTCATAAGTTTTTTGATTAAATGTAGTGGTATAATCTTGCTCATTCCACTTTCCATTAGTTTCTTCGTTTAAAGAATATGTTATCCAGTGTGTTATAGGAAATTCTATATCTTTATTTTTTAATACTCCAAAAGGCATTGCTATAATTTTATATATAATTATTCCAATTATAAAACCGACTAATATTATTCCACTATTTATATTTTTTCTTTTTAAAAAATTTGTAATTAATATTGCAATTAAACATATTCCTAATATTACTCTTATTTCAAAACCTAGTGCCAGTATTATTCCCAACAAAATAAACAATAGTATTTTTTCCTTAGAGCCGACCGTTTTCCCGGTCTCTCTATATATATATATATATATATGGCTATTATTAAAAATGGCATACACAATGTATCTGTATAAAAATATGAACTATATAAATATAATATCGGATTTACTACTAAAAAAATTAATGTTAGTAATCCTGCTTTTTCATTTTTCAATTTTTTTACTGTTAGATATGTAAAATATGCAGCCACTGCTATAAATAAACTATTTATTATTATTGCAAAAACTTTTGGTGTTATATTAAATAAACTTGCTAATTTATATATTAAAAATATTAATATTGTTGATGGTGCTTGATTAGTATATCTTGCAAAATAACTTTCTGTTACAAAATGCCCTCCATTTTGCATCATCATATTTACTTCTTTTATTATATTAGATAAATCATAAGATGGTATGCAAGTTAATAAATTTCCAAATATACTTAAACTAATAAAAAATAATATTGATAAAATTATTGCTATAATATTTATTTGTTTTTTATTTAATTTATTTATTAGTTTTTTTAATTTTATAAAAAGGAACAACATTACTGCCGTTCCTAATATAATTACTATTGGTTTCATTTCTTGAAGTGGTGCAAAAATATCAAAAATCGAACGATATGTAATATATGCTACAATTACAAATAATATAGATAATATTGTTTTATAAAAAATATTTTTTAGTTTCATTAATTTATTTTTTTACATTCCTTTCTTTTTTATATAAGGATATAATGAATATATTTCTATTGCTAAAATTAATATCATAAGTGCTATATACATTTTTTTAGAAATATACGTCCTTTTTCTATAATTTTGAACTTTAAATGTAATATCTTGTGTTATTTCTTCTCCATCTATAGTTAATTTTCCATTTGGATATATATCAAAATTCTTTCCTCCACTATATGTATATATACCTATAGAATTATCTTCTGTTGCATCATCTGAATATATTTTCATAATATACTGTTCTTCCCCTTTTGGATATATATATTCAAACTTAAATGTTTTAAATGCATAATGTTTTACACTATCACTATCAAATTTTTTTCTTACTAGTTCATTTCCATTATTATCGCATATTACAAAATAATAATTTGTTTTTTCTTTTGTATTTTCCTTTTTAAATTTTATTGATACAGAATTAAATTTTTTCTCAGCTTTAAATGTTTGCGCAAATTCTCTATCTGCAATATTATCAAATCCATATTGATTTTTTGCCTGTACTGCCACTTTATCATAATACTCTTGTTTTTTTACTGCATATTTTTCAAAATTTATTGTTCCCAAAAATACTGTTAAAATTATAATTGCCAAACTTGTATTTCTCATTAATTTTGTCATATTAATTTTATTAATTTGGTTATCATTAAATTTTAAAGTTATATTTTTTGCATCAAATATTTTTTCTATATTTTCTATTCCTCTTCCAAATAACAATATTATTAAAGGAATAAATGTTAAACTATATCTTGTTAGCGTTTCCCAGAATAAATAAAATAAGAATGCTCCAAATATTGAAATATATATAAATTTATATTTTCCATTTGTTTTATTTGTAAATTCTTTTATTATAGAAATCAATAAAGTAAACATTAATACAACTTTACATATTTGTAAATAATATATTATAAACATTCTTTTATTTCCAGCAAAATATTCATATAATATATTTATTTTTTCTACATTTTCTAATTTATTGTAATAGTTATATTCCCCATTTGACCAAACTACTGCTATTTTTTCTTTTGCTAACGCTATCCAGCCACTTATACCTAAATCTTTTAATCTTTGCTTTATAGTCTCTATATTTTTATTTACTTTTTCTTCATAAGTTTTTTGATTATATACAGCTGTATAATCATCATTATTCCATCTTCCTACACTTTTTTCATTTAGAGAATATACAATCCAATTTGTTGCTGGAAATTCTAAATCTTTATTTTCTAATACTCCAAATGGCATTGCAATAATTTTATATATAACTATTCCTATTATAAATCCGGTAACTATTACTCCACTATGAATAATTTGTTTTTTTATTTTTTCTCTATTTAAGAAAATCCCCATTATCATTGCAATTAAGCATATTCCAAGTACTACTCTTATTTCAAATCCTAGTGCAAGTATTATTCCTAACAAAATAAATAATAGTATGTTTTTCTTAGAGCCGCCCGGTTTCCCGGTATATATATATATATATATATATTGCTATCATTAAAAATGGCATACAAAATGTGTCTGTATAGAAATATGAGCTTTGTAAATAAAATATAGGATTTACAACAAAAAATATTAATGTTAATAGTCCTATTTTTTCATCTTTTAATTTTTTTACTGATAAATATATAAAATATGCTGCAACAGCTACAAATAAACTATTTATTATTATAGCAAAATTATTTAGATTTTGTACAGATATATTAAGCAACATTCCTAATTTATATATTACAAATATTAATATTGTTACTGGTGTTTGATTAGGAAATTTGCAATAATATTGTTCTGTTTCAAAATGACCACCATTTTGCATCATTATATTTATTTCACTTAATATATTACACAAGTCATAAGATGGGATTGATATAATTAAATTTCCTATTATACTCATTCCCACAAAAAACAATACTGTTAAAACTAACGCTACTATATTAATTTGTTTTTCATTTAATTTACTTATTGCTTTTTTCAATTTTACGAAAAGGAACAACATTACTGCCGTTCCTAATATTATTATTATTGGTTTCATTTCTTGAATGGGCTGAAAAATATCGAAAATCGAACGGTATATAACATAAGCTACCAATACAAATAATACTGCTAATATTGTTTTATAAAGTATTTGTCCTAATTTATTCAATTTGTTTTTGTTCATTCCTTTCTATTTTTTATATAAGGATAAAAAGCGTATATTTCTACCCCTATAATTAATACCATAATTGCAATATATAATCTTTTGCTCATATAAGTTCTTTTTGTTTTATTTCGTACCTCAAAATTCAAATCTCCATCTAGTTCTTCTCCGTTACAACTTAGAGTTCCTCCTGGATACAAGTCGTAAAAATCTTCAATATTTTCTACCACTCTTAATGTATTATCTTCTGTTGCATTTTCCGAATATATTTTTATTTTATATTTTTCTATTTTATCTGGTTTTATAGTATCAAATGAAAATTTTGTACTTATATTATTTTTCACATCATTACTACTAAATTCTTTTTTTACTAATTCTTGTCCTTCACTATTTTCTAATATAAAATAATAATTTGTTTCAGTTTCTTTAGATTTTTTCTTTAATTTTACTGAAATATTATCAAATGTTTTATCTGTTGTAAATGTTTGTTCTATTATGCTATCTGCAATTTTTACCGATTCTGTTCTTCCTTTTGCTTGAACAATTTTATCTTGATAAACACTTTTTTTAATAGTATATTTTGGAAAATTTATTAATCCTAAAATTATCGTTAAACTCATAACTGTTAAAATTCCACCTTTTAGAATTTTTTCTAAATTTACTATTTTCATTTTATTTTTTAATTCAATTTCTATTTTTTCTATATTTATTATTTTTTCAAAACTTTCTATTCCTTCTACAAATACTAATGCAATTATTGGCAAAAATGTTAGACTATATCTACTTAACACTTCCCATATAAGATAGAATAAGAATGCTCCAAATATAGATATATATATAAATTTATATTTTGTTTTTGATTTATTTGTAAATTCTTTTCCTATAGCCATTAACAATGCAAACATTAATACTGTTTTGCAAATTTGTAAATAATATATTAAAAATAATCTTTTATTTCCAACAAAGTAATTATATAATTTATTTATTTTTTCTATATTATCAAAATTATTTTTGTAATTATAGTCTCCATTAGACCAATTTACTGCCAATTTTTCTTTTGATAATGTTAGCCATCCTGTTAATCCCATTTTTTCTAATCTTGTTGATATTGTTTCTATATTTTCTTTAACTTTTGCTTGATAACCTTTTGTTCTATATGTGCTATTATGGTCTATTAGATTATACCTTCCATCTGACTCTTCGTTTAATGACATTTTTATCCAATGAGTTATTGGAAATTCTAAACATTTTTTCTTTATAACTCCAAAAGGCATTGCTATAATGTTATATATTATTATTCCAATTATAAATCCTATTATTATTGGACAAATATGTGTAATTGTATTTTTTATTTTTTCATTATTCAAAAATAATTCTATTATCATTGCTATTAAAAATATTGCTAATACTACTCTTATTTCAAAGCCTAATGCTAATATTACCCCAGATAATATATATAACAATAATTTTTTCTTCCCATTTTTATTTTGAATAGCATTTATATATAAATAAATTGCTATCATTGCATACGGCATACAAATTGTGTCTGTGTAAAAATATGAACTATATAAATAAAATATTGGATTTATAATTAAAAATAATATTGTAAGTAATCCTGCTTTTTCATTTTTTAGTTTTTTTACTGATAAATATACAAAATATACTGCAATAGCCATAAATAAACTATTTACTACTATAGCTAATGATTTTAAATTACCTACTTGTATCCCTATTAAAGTCCCTATTTTATATATAGAAAATACTAATATTGTTAATGGTGCTTGACTTGGATATTTACCATAATAATATTGTGTTGCAAATTTACCACCATTTTGCAACATAATATTGGCTTCTCTTATTATGTGCGATAAATCATATCTTGGAATAGATGTTAATGTATTTCCAAAAACACTAAGTCCTATAAAAAATGCTATACACATAATTATTGAAATTATATTAATTTGTTTTTTATTAAATTTATTTAGTAATTTTTTTAAGCTAATAAATAAGAACAACATTACTATTGTTCCTATTATTATAACTATTGGTTTCATCTCTTGACTTGGATTATATATACTAAAAACTGAACGGTATGTAACATAAGCCACCAATACAAATAATATTGCTAATATTATTTTATATAAATTTGTTTTTATCTTTTTTATCCCCATCATCTTTGTATAATATTATTATATTATACTTTTGAACTCCTTTCGTTTTCTTCTATATTGATTTTTTTATCAATTACATATTGTGGTCTATTTTTACTTTCATCATAAATTCTGCCTATATATTCTGATATTATCCATAATGATAATAATTGAACTCCTGCAAAAAATGTAATTGCTACCATTAAAGACGTCCAACCTGCTGATAAACTATTTAACTTGAATATATATGATATTATTGCATAAATTAATATACACATTGATACAAATATTGAAAATATTCCCAATGCTCCTACTAATTTTAATGGCTTTGTTGAAAAACTTATTATTCCATCTGATGCTAATTTTATCATCTTTTTTAATGGATACTTCGTTTCTCCAGCAAATCTTTCTTTTCTTTCATATTCAAACGCATATTGTTTATATCCTACCCAACTCCATAATCCTCTTAAAAATTTATTATGTTCAGGTAAGTTATTCATTGTGTCTACTACTTTTTTATCAACTAATCTAAAGTCTCCTGTATCTTTTGGAATATCAACATCTGATAGTTTATTTAATGTTTTATAAAATACTTTTGCTGTTGCTAACTTAAATACAGATTCCCCATCTCTTGTTTTTCTTTTACCATATATAACTTCATTTCCTTGTTCCCATAATTTTAACATTTCTGGTATTAATTCTGGTGGGTCTTGCATATCTGCATCTAGTATAACTACTGCATCTCCTGTTGTTTCTTTTAATCCTGCTGTAACTGCCGCTTGGTGTCCAAAATTTCTTGAAAAAGATACTATTTTTACATTTGTATCTTTTTTTGCTATTTCTTCTAATAATTCTAAAGTTTTATCTTGACTTCCATCATTTACAAATATTATTTCATATTCATAATCTTCTAATTCTACCAATACTTTGTGTACTCTTTTATAACATTCATCTACCACTTTTTCTTCATAATACATTGGTATAACTAATGATACTTTTTTCATTACCCTTTCCCCTTTGCTCTTTTTTATTTTATTACTTCTTCAATTACTCGTTTACTCGAATTTCCATCATCTAAATATGTGTATTTTTGATTAAATTTTTTATATTTTTCATCATATTCAAAATTGTTTGTTACTCTTTTTATTTCATTAACTAATTCTTCTTGCGTTTTTACAATTTTTCCTGGCAATTCTTCTTCTACATCTATATAAAATCCATTTGATTCGTCTCTGTAATGTTCTAAGTCGTACATATAAAAGATTAATGGCCTTTTTAAATTTGAATAATCATAAAATACACTAGAATAGTCTGTAATTAACATATCTGATATTATATATAATTCGTTTATATCATCTATTTTTGATACATCATACACAAATCCATCATATTTTTCAAAGTCAAATGAATTTGCTATAAAATAATGCGGTCTAAATAATATTATATAATCTTCTCCTAATTCTTCTCTCATTTTGTCAAAGTCAACTTCTTGTTTATATGTGTATCCAATTCCTGTTTGATGTTGATTTGCTCTGTATGTAGGTGCATATAATATTATCTTTTTCTTTTTTATATTTTTTTCATATTCTAAATAATAATATCCTAATATTTTTTGTTTAGCTCTATCTACATCTTCTTGCGTATAATTATACAAAAAGTCATTTCTTGGATATCCTTTTTCTATTATTATATTTTCTTTTCCAATTTCTTTTAAATTCCACGCAGATATAAATTTTTCACTTGCATATCTTGATGGTGAAATAAAATATGAAAATTTTTGTGCCTCAATTTTGTATCTTTTTTTCATTCCTTTTGTTGTATTTAATAAATTATCAAAATGCGTTAAATCACATCCCAATCTTTTTAATGGTGTTCCGTGCCAACATTGTAAAAATACTTGGCTTTTTTTAGGTTTTATATAATCTGCAATTTTAAAATTAAATATCCAATATTTTGCCTTATGTAGATATTTTCTATGTTGTTTACTATTTAATTTTACTACTTCTGTATTTCTGTTTTTTGTTAAAAATTCATATTTTTTTATATCTTTAAATACCCATATAAATTTATAATCTTTATATTTTTCAGTCTTTACCATATATTCATATAATGCCTTTGGACTGCAAGTATATGACTTTCCATTAAAGCATGAAAAGATAACTATTTTTTCATTTACTTTGCAAAATATTGAACCAAATTTATATTTTACACTATTTACGAAATATAAGCCTGTCCTAATTACGTTTCTGAGTACTATACTTTTCTTTGATAAATCTGTCATCAATATTTTCAATTTTCTCATTTTTCATCAACCTCATTATAAATTCTATTAATTTATCTACACATCCATTTATTGGTACTTCTATATACTTCTGTTTAAACTTTTTTAACGCATCATAATCATATTCTTCTTCTATGAAGTTTAATAACTCTTGTACATTTTCTGTTTGATATTTTCCAACTTCTTCTTTTTCAAAGTCAAAATTTAATCCTGGGTCATATTTATATTTATCAATATCATAAGTATAAAAATATACTGGCATATCTAACATTCCCGCTTCCATTGCAAGTGAAGAATAATCCGTAATTAGTTTATCTGCAATTTTTATTAAATCATAAGCCCTATATTTTTTTTCGTATATTATGCCCTCTTTTTCTATGCACTCATATTCTTTTAAATCTAATGGATGCAATTTTACAATTAGATTATATTTTTTTGTATCTATTTTTTTTATTAATTCATCTATTTGTATCTTTTCTCCTTTTCTAAAGGTTGGTACATATAAAATATTTGTTTTATTTCTTAATTCTGGATATTGATTATATATTTTCTCACTTTTTACTTTATCTTCTTGCATAACATATTCTAATCTAGGCATAGCTATATATTTTATTTGTTCTTCTTTAACATTGAATGCTTCTTTATAACTTTTAGCCGTTTCTTTACTTGGTGCTAATACATAATTATAATTTTGGTGCATACACATAATTTCGGCTATTTCTTTTTTTGTTCCTGAAGGTTTATCTATTGATTGATACCCGAATTTTTTTATTGCACCTGGTGCGTGCCATATTTGTATAATCTTTGTTTCTTTCTTGTGCTTTAATACAGACGCTGTTATGCAATACGTATCTAATATAACTATTTTTGAAGTCGCTATATGATACATTTGCTTTATAATATTTACAATATAATCCATTTTATTTTTTACGCCTGGCTCTATTTTTCTAGTCAATACTACATTTTGGTATTGAGGATATTCTTTTTCTATTCTCTCTCTTATTAACTTAAAGTCTAAATTTTCTGCATTCGATTGTCTGCTTATATATACTATTTTATCTTTTATTTTAAGTTTTTTTAACGGTATATATATTAATCGCAAAATTTTTACTGCTATGTTTAATAATATTTTTTTCATTTTTATCCCGCACCTTTATTGCAAATATTTTATCCTTTTTTCTAACCTAGTATACTTTATTATGCTACAAAAATCAAGTAATATTTACAAACTTTCAAAAAATACATTATTTTTATATTTAATTAATCACAATAGGAAGGAATTCTGTACTAAACCCAAAAATCCTCCCTATCTTCTTTTGAATTATTTAATTCTGATTTGGCATAATTTCACTATAAATTTATAGTTTAATCATACTGCTAAATTGCAACTATTAGAACTGGACAAGCAATTTGCAAAAATTTTAAATAATATATAATTTCTTGCATATCTATCCTTTCTTTTTCTGCAATTTGATTTACACTATCTCCAGATATTAAATATCTTATTATAGTATAATATTTCTCCATATTCTCCCTCCTTTACAAAGGTGGTTACTGCTATAATTTATGTTTACATTATATCACATTTTTTTACAAAATAAAAGTCTTTTTTATTTATCTTTTTTCTGTATGCTGAATTTTTTCCTTTATTTTTGCTAAAATACTTGAATTTTTACTAAAAATACCTTATACTATTATAGTAATTTATTTATGCACCAGTAGCTTAGCTGGATAGAGCACTCGGCTACGAATCGTGCCTCTTGGTTTCTGTAATGATTATATTATATAGTAAGGGTTTCAGGAAATGGTTTTTAGAT
>CANQRS010000025.1 GCA_947626295.1 uncultured Clostridia bacterium | reverse complement strand
TGCATTCCTGCCGCTCTTGCTTTTTGAGCTAACCTACATATTGAATCTTCAACTTCTTTTGCTGCGACCATCATCAAATCTGCAAGCTCGTCAATTATTATTACAATTTGAGGTAATTTACCAAATCCCTCTTCATTCTCTATAGAATGATTATAACCTTTTAAATCTCTTACCCCTTTTTCTGCAAACAAATTATATCTTTTATCCATTTCTTGAACTGCCCAAGCTAAAGCTCCTGCTGCCTTTTTAGGGTCTGTAACAACTGGTATTAATAAATGTGGAATTCCATTATATACTGAAAGCTCCACAACTTTAGGGTCTACCATTACTAGCTTAACTTCACTAGGTTTTGCATTATATAATATACTTGTAATTATTGTATTTATACAAACTGACTTTCCTGAACCAGTAGAACCTGCAATTAAAACGTGTGGCATCTTAGCAATATTTCCAACTACTACACTTCCTGCAACATCTTTTCCTAATGCTATACTTAACTTTGAATCATTATTTTTAAATTCATCACTTTCTATTACATCTCTTAAAGGCACCATTTCCTTTTCTTGATTTGGAACTTCAATTCCTACAGCTTGTTTTCCTGGAATTGGAGCTTCTATTCTTATTGTTTCTGCTGCTAAATTTAAAGCAATATCATCTGCTAAGTTAGCAATTTTACTTACTCTAACTCCTTCTGCTGGCTTTAATTCATATCTTGTTATAGCTGGACCTACCGAAACATTTTCCACTCTTGCTTGAACTCCAAAGCTGTATAAAGTTTTTTGTAATCTATTTGCTGTATCTGTTAATGATTTTGTTCCACCCTTCAAAGCTTTTTTCTCTGATTTTTGTAACAATCTAACTGATGGAAAAACATAATTTTCCTCTTCTACTGTTTGTATATGCTCTAATTGTAGCACTTGCTTAGTCTTATCTTCCTTTTTTTCTTCTTCTTGTTTAAATAAATTATCTTGATGCTCTGCATTTCTCATTTTTCCGGCATCTGTATCTATTGAATTTGCAACATCTGTAACACTTTGCTTTTTAGATTTTTTCTTGAATAATCCCATTGACTTTTGTTTCTTATCTTCTTGTTCAATCATTCTTCCATTTAAGTTAATTTTTATTTGTTCTGGCTCTATATTGTTATCTTCTTGTATCCTTGCTATTTCTTCATTTCTAAAATCTTTTTCTTTTTGCTGTTTTAATTGTTTTCTTTTTTCAATTAATTCTGCTTCCCTTTCTTTTCTTGCCATCATTTGTTCTTGTTTATGTATTTGTTTTTCTTCTCTGTTTTCTTCAAACCTTTCAATAGCCTCACTTGCCTTTTGACTTATATATTCTGATAAATCTATTCCAAATGCAAACGCAAATAGCATTATAGCTACACCTACACTCAATACTGTTGCTCCTAAAGTTCCTAACAATTTTACTAGCAATACTGCTGCAAGTGTACCTATTGCGCCTCCGCCAACATCACTACTACCTAGTGCATAAGCTTCTTTTAATATTTGCGACATATCAGCATTTACTTCTAATCTACCAGAGGATATTTGATATATACTCATAACTACTGCTATACATATTAATAGAGCCGCATATTGTGTTAATTTACTTGTTATATATTCACCATCTTTTTCATTGCAAGCCATTTTAATTCCTATAGCAAAAGTTCCTATTGGTAATACATACCTTAATATCCCCAACATTCCTCCAAGAATCTCATTTAATTGTTTTCCAAGAGTTCCTGAATCTGTATATAATAATACAGCTAACAATATACTAAATATAATTGTTCCAACTGTTTTAAAATCCATATTATCTTTTTGTCTTCTCTTTTGATATTTTCTCCTTTTTGCCATTTTTCTTCCTCCTCAATATCTTTATTCTACCAAAATAGAAAAAAAATAGCAATACAATATATAAATTTTTTATCCAGTTTTACTCAAAATTTCTCTTCTCATTTTTCCAATAATTTTTTTCTCTAAACGTGATATGTAGCTTTGAGAAATCCCTAATTCATCAGCAACCTCCTTTTGAGTTTTTTCATTCTCTGCATTAAATCCAAACCTCATTTCCATTATAGTTTTCTCTCTATCTTTTAATTTACTTATTGATGCTCTTAAAAGGTTCTTATCAACTTCATCTTCTAAATTTCTTGATGTTATATCTGGGTCTGTTCCTAAAATATCTGATAATAACAATTCATTTCCATCACAATCCTTATTTAACGGCTCATCTATAGATATTTCACCTTTAGTTTTATTTGTTCTTCTCAAATACATTAAAATTTCATTTTCAATACATCTTGAAGCATAAGTTGCAAGTTTTATATTTTTATCTGCATTAAATGTATTTACACTTTTAGCCAATCCAATTGTCCCTATTGAAATTAAATCTTCTATATTAATACCAGTATTTTCAAATTTTTTCGCAATATATACAACTAATCTTAAATTTCTTTCCACTAAAACCTGCCTAGCTTCCAAATTATCTTCATCAGACAATTTTTTTATATATTCCATTTCTTCTTCCTCTGGAAGTGGTGGTGGAAGTGTTTGACTCCCTGCTATGTAAAATATAGGTTCTTCTAATTCTGAAAAATTATTTTCTTTAAAATATTTCTCATATATAGAACTCAAATTGTCTTTAAATAAATCTAATATCCTCATATTACTTCCTCCTTATTTTTATATTCAGCTAAATTAAACCAATTCCTAAAAGGCTTCTATATTCTCCTCTTTTAGTTAAAGACTTATTATATATACCAATAATCACTTTATCTATATTTCTTGTATCATCATTTTGTTTTATAACTAATTTATCTGCTTTTATTCCTAAAAGCATTCCATTTTGTTTTCCTAAAGAAGAAAATGGTATTACCCTTAGTTTATAAATGTATTTTTCTTGAATCTCTTGTGGTATATCTGACAAATCACCTCCTAATATTTTTTCTATATTATTCAAAATTTCTTTTGGAATAATATCATAAAATAACGTGTGTTCCATTACTACAACTGGTATATTTGTTATAGGCTCTTTCAATAAATTTCCAGTATCCACCATAGCTTTTGTATTAACCTCTTTACTATATAAAGTTACTGTAATATCACATAGTAAGTCCTTTTTAGATATTTTAGTCCTCACAATATTAAATGCTATTACTATTGTTATATAAGCAATAATTGCTCCAATAAGTATAGTCTTTACTGTATAACTTCCAATTAATACTCCATTTTGAATTGTAACATTTTTGGAATTTACCATATATATTATCGCTATTGCCGCTCCTCCAAACACAAATGATACCAAATAGAATATTAATATTTGCTTTGCTAATATTTTAATTTTGGGTGGATTAAATGATATATATATTATTACAATAGACAAAATTAATTTAAGAAATACATTTGAATATATTTGTAAATTGATTAAATAATAAATTACTGAATATAATGCTCCGAATAAACTTCCAATGAATAATTTTAAATATCTTATTTTAACTTTTAATACAATAGCTGTCGCATATAAAATAATATAGTTTATTACTAAATTCTCAACAAATATTACATCTAAATATACTGTCATTTTCTCACCTGTTAATATTTTAGCATACTTGTATTAAAAAGTTTGTCTTTTCTTATTGTAGAAAAAAAGAAATAATCTACAAAAATAGATTATTTCTTTAATTTTTATCTACGCATCATTCCTGCTGTTCTAATTCTAGCATTAGAACGCTCTATTGATGCTCTTAATTCTAATTTCATACTTTTATCTGTCTTTGGATTTGATAATGCTTCTTCAGCTGTTTTCTTAGTGAATTTTGCATTCTCTACATCAATTTCATCACACCATTCTGCTAAATCTACTACTGCATCAACTTTATCTGAAGATATTTCTATAAATCCCTCTGTTATAAAAGCATATTTTGTTTCCTTAGCTGTTTTTATTTTTAATGTTCCCATTTGATTTGCAATAAGCATTGGAACATGGTCTGCCATAACTCCAACTTGCCCTCTGTCTGTTTCAAATACAATTAACTCAACATCATCAGAGTAAAATATTCTGCTTGGTGTTACTACTTCAAACTTATATGTTTTCGCCATATCTTCACCTACTTTTTCTCATATTACTTACTCATCTTTTCTGCATTTTTTATGACATCCTCAATAGGTCCTGCCATATAGAAAGCATCTTCTGGATAATCATCCATATTTCCAGAAATAATTTCCTTGAATCCTTTAATAGTATCTTTTATTGGAACATATCTACCAGGTATACCTGTAAATTGTTCAGCAACAAACATAGGTTGTGACAAATATTTCTGTATTTTTCTAGCTCTATAAACTAATTTCTTATCTTCTTCTGATAATTCATCCATACCTAAAATAGCTATAATATCTTGTAATTCTTTATATCTTTGTAATATTTCTTGAACCTTTCTAGCTGTATTATAATGTTCTTCACCTACTATCATTGGGTCTAAAATTCTTGAAGATGATTCAAGTGGGTCTACTGCTGGATAAATACCTAATTCTGAAATTGCTCTTGATAAAGCTGTAACAGAATCTAAGTGAGCAAATGTTGTTGCTGGCGCTGGGTCAGTATAATCATCTGCTGGTACATATACCGCTTGAATAGATGTTATAGAACCTTTTTTAGTAGATGCAATTCTTTCTTGTAATGCACCTATATCAGTTGCAAGTGTTGGTTGGTAACCAACGGCTGAAGGTGTTCTACCAAGTAATGCAGAAACTTCTGAACCTGCTTGTATAAAACGGAATATATTATCAACAAAGAATAATACATCTTGATTTTGTACATCTCTAAAATATTCTGCCATTGTTAACCCTGTTAATGCAACTCTCATTCTTGCTCCTGGTGGCTCATTCATTTGACCAAATACTAAAGCTGTTTTTTCAATAACTCCAGAATCTTTCATTTCTGCAATAAGGTCGTTACCTTCTCTTGAACGTTCTCCAACTCCAGTAAATACAGAATATCCACCGTGCTCTGTTGCAATACTTCTAATAAGCTCTTGAATTAATACTGTTTTACCAACTCCAGCTCCTCCAAATAGTCCTACTTTTCCACCCTTTGCATAAGGTGCTAATAAGTCAATAACTTTTATACCTGTTTCAAACATCTCTGCAACTGGCTTTTGCTCTACTAAAGATGGTGCTGGTCTGTGAATAGACCATTTTTCTTGTTCTTTTGTTTTTTCTCCCCCATCTATTGTTTCACCTAATACGTTGAAAACTCTACCTAAAACGGCATCTCCAACTGGTGTTTGAATTGGTTTTCCGGTATCAACTGCTTTCATTCCTCTTTTTAGTCCGTCTGTTGCAGACATTGCAACACATCTTACTGTATCATTTCCTAAATGTTGCATAACTTCTGCAATTACTTTTTCTCCATCTTTTGAAGGAATTTCAATGGCATTATACAAACTTGGTAATGTTTCTTTATCAAATTGTACATCTAGTACCGCTCCAATAATTTGTGTTATTTTTCCTTCTTTCACTATTAATATCACCCTTTCTAAACTAAAAGTCTAGTTTTCTTTCTTTCTTATACATTAGCAGCTCCACCAATAATTTCAGAAATTTCTTGTGTGATTGCTGCTTGCCTTGCTCTGTTATAATTTAATGTTAGTTTATTTACCATTTTTTCAGCATTTGTTGTTGCACTATCCATTGCATTCATACGAGCAAAATGTTCACTTACAAAAGATTCTACCATACCACCATATAAAATACCACTTATATATTTACTTGTTAAAACATCAAATACTACTTCTGGTGATGGTTCAAATTCTAATTCTTGATTTATATTTTTCTCTTTTCTTTCAAACTCTTTTCTCTCTAAAGGTAAAAGTTTTATTGAATGTGGTACTAAGTGCATAGCTGATTCCATTTCTGTATATACTAATTCTAATTCATCGATTTTTTCTTCTTTGAACATTTTTATCATCTGAGATGCTATATCTCCGGCGATTTTAGTATCTACACTATATTCTTCTAAATCTTCTATTTCTTGCACATTATATTCATTTCTTAACATATAATTTTTAATTGTATTTCCTATAGGAAATACTATGCCATTTTCTTTGTCAACCTTTTCTACTGCAAATTTTGTTATATTTGTATTATATCCTCCAGTAAGTCCGCTATCTGATGAAAGAACAATATATGCTTTTTTTCTATCTTTTTTATTTTCGCGTTTATCAAAATAAATTAATTCCATATCTGGTACACGCAATAATATATCTACCATTGTTTCTTGAATATGTTTAAAAAACGGCAATGTTCTATCGTGCATTTCACGAGCTTTTCTCAATTTTACAGCAGAAATTAATTTCATAGCCTTTGTTATTTTTTTAGTTTCATTTACGCCTTTTATTCTAAGCTTTATTTCACGCGTATTTGCCAATTTCTTTCAACTCCGTTCTTTAAAATTTTATAAATTGAACAATTTTGCATAATCATCTATAGCTGATTTTAATTTTTCTTCTAAATCTGATTTTAGTTCTTTCTTTTCTTTTATTTCTTCAAGAATTCTTGGGCATTTACTTTCCATATATTGTAATAATCCATCATTAAATTCTTTTACTCTATTATTTGGTATTTCTGTTAAATATCCATTTACTAAAGAATATAAAATAACAACTTGTTTTTCAACAGAAAGTGTTGCATATTGTGGCTGTTTTAATGTTTCTAATGACTTTTCACCTTGAGTTAATTTATCTAATGTAAATTTATCTAACTCTGAGCCAAATTGTGCGAAAGCTGCTAATTCTCTATATTGAGCCAAGTCTAATCTTAGTCTTCCTGACAATTTCTTAATTGCCTTTATTTGTGCAGAACCTCCAACACGAGATACTGATAGACCAGCATTTACAGCAGGTCTTTGTCCTCCAAAGAACAATTCACTCTCTAAGTAAATTTGACCATCTGTTATAGAAATTACATTAGTAGGTATATATGCAGAAACGTCTCCTGCTAAAGTTTCTATAATTGGTAAAGCTGTTATTGAACCTCCACCGTGTGCATCATCTAATCTTGCAGCTCTTTCTAAAAGTCTTGAATGTAAGTAAAATACATCTCCTGGATATGCTTCACGTCCTGGTGGTCTCTTTAATAATAATGACATTGCTCTATAAGCTTGAGCGTGTTTTGATAAATCATCATATACTATTAATACATCTTTATTTTTTTCATACATAAAATATTCTGCTATAGCACATCCTGCATAAGGTGCTAAATATTGTACTGGAGATAAATCACTTGCTGTAGATGATACAACTACTGTATAATCCATTGCTCCGTGTTTCTTTAATTTTTCAATAATTCCAGCAACTGATGAACCTTTTTGACCTATTGCTACATACACACATATAACATCTTGGTCTTTTTGATTTATTATTGTATCTACTGCAATAGCAGTTTTACCTGTTTGTCTATCTCCTATTATTAATTCTCTTTGACCTCTACCTATTGGTACCATAGAATCTACTGCTAAAATTCCTGTTTGTAATGGTGTACTAACAGATTTTCTACTAATAACGCCTGGTGCTAAAAATTCTATATCTCTATATGAATCAATTTTATATGGCTCTAGTCCATCTAATGGCTGACCTAATGGGTTTATAACTCTTCCTATAACGTCATCACTAACCCCAATACTAACAGATTTTCCAGTTCTCTTTGCAACAGAACCTTCTTTAATTTCTGTTTCTCCTCCTAGTAAAACACAACCTACACATTCTTCTTCTAGGTTTAATGCCATACCAAAAATATCATTACCAAAATCTATTAATTCTCCTGCCATACAGTTTTCTAATCCATAGATTTTGGCAATACCATCACTTGATTGTATAACATAACCAACTTCATCAATTTGCATTTGTGTTTCATAATTATCAATTTTCTTTTTTATGATATTACTAATCTCTTCTGGCTTTATTAACACTGTCTCTCCTCCTTTATAGCATTATAATTTTCAAATGGCAAACTAAAACATTTGCTTTAGTTGTGAAATCACACTACCATCATATACTTTATTTCCAACAATTACTTTTACTCCACCTAATAGACTTTCGTCTACTTCTAATTCGTAATTAATTGTTTTTACTTTATACATTGTTTTATATTTTTCTACAATCTTTTTTATTTGCTCATCATCAATCTTATATGCTGATATTATTTTTATTTTTAATTCTTTATTTATTTCTTTGTTTATTTGTTCATATTGTTCTGCAATTTCTTCTATAAAATTGATACGTTTTTCCTTTATAATTAATGATATAAAATTCATAAATACCGCATTTTTATATTGTGGTAATATTTCTTTTACAATTTCAATTTTTATATCATTAGTTATACGTGGGTCATTTACGACTCTTCTGAACTCTTCATTTGAAGAAAAAAGTTCTGCTACGTCTTTTAGCCCTTTTTCAAGCATTTTGTTTTCTTCTTCACTTTTTGGCAATTCTAAAAGTGCTTGTATATATCTATTTGCAATAACTGACACTTCTTGTTCACCATCTTTCTTTATTATATTGTTTGGCTATCTATAAAATTAGAAATAAGTTTTTTGTTATTTTCAGTATTTATGTTTTCTTTTAAAACTTTTTGACTAGCTTCTAATACTAAATCTGACATTTGTTTTTTAACTTCTGAAATAAGCTGTTCTTTTTCAACTTCTAATTCTACCTTTGCCTTTTCTATAATTAATTCTGCTTCCTTCTTTGCAGTTACAACAGCTTGTTCATACTCTTTGTCTGCTCTTTTCTTATAGTCAGCTATAATTTGATTTCCTTCTTCCTTAGCCACTCTTAATTTAGCATCATATTCTTCCTTCATTTCGTCTACTTTTCTTTTTGCTTCTTCGGCTAAATCAAGTGCTTCTTGGATTTTTTTAGAACGGTCATCCATATGTTTTGTAACTGGTTTAAATAGAAGTTTTTTTAAAATGATATATAAAACAATAACATTGATAAACGTAAATACTACCGTTACCCAAAATTCTTTATCAAATTCCATTTTTTAACTCCATTTCTATATGTATTATCTAAAAACGTTTTTCATTTAACGCATTTTTATCATTTTTTTGTTTACTTTGGAGGAGCATTTTACAATTAAAATGTTCCTCCCTCTTTTAGCTAACCGATATTATACTTTTCCTAATATCATTATTGCTATAACTAAACCATAGATAGCAGTTGCTTCTGCTAATGCTGCACCTAATAATAAAATAGTTTGAATTTTACTTGCTGCCTCTGGTTGTCTTGCTACAGATTCTGCTGCAACTGATGTTGCTTTTCCGATAGATATTCCTGCACCAATACCTGTAAATACTGCTATTGCTGCTGCTAAAAATACTAATCCGCTCATTTTCTCACCACCTTCAAACGCATACTTTATTATTATTCTTCTTCCTTAACTTCAACCTCTTCTGCTATGTACAATGATGATAATAATACAAATACAAATACTTGTAGTAATCCATCAAATAAGTCAAAGTATAAGCAAGCAAGACTTGGAAAGATTATTGGTATATTTGTTATTATCATTTCCATTAAAATATATGCTCCTAAAATATTACCAAAAAGTCTCATACTTAATGATAATGGTTTTATAAAGAACTCTAATATTTTAAATGGAAACAAAATCCAAATTGGTTCAAATAAACTTTTGAAAAATCCCAATAGTCCTTTCTTTTGGATTCCTGCACCAATGGTAAGTAGTATTGTCATTACCGCTAATGCAACGGGTATAGCTATTCCTCTAGTAGATGGTCCAATAATGCCATTTGTTAATTCTGACATAAATAATGCACCTACAGTATTAGAAATAGCTAAAAATAATGCTACTGTTCCTAAATATGGTGCAAATTTCTTTCCGTCTGGCCCTATTATTCCTACAACAAAGTTTGTAATTCCTTCTACAACAGTTTCAGCTGTTTTTTGCAAACCTGTTGGTACTAATTTTAAATTTCTCGTTGATGCCCAAGCCCATAAAATTATTACTGCCATTGCAATCCATGACATTATAACAACATTTGTTACAGGGATGTTAAAAGGCAAATTAAATATTACTTCAATACCGTCTTCCATTGTCATCTCTCCATTTTACATTTTATCGACTATGCCGACACATCTATTATATAGTGTTTACTTGAAAAAGTCAAGTTTTTTTCTCCATTTTTTACTTTTTATGGTAACTTTTTATTGCAATCAAATTATAAATTATATTATGCAAAAAAGATATATTCTATCCGAATATACCTTTTTTCTTAATTGGTGGCTGTTCATTCATTGTTTGAGCAAGCTTTGTTAGTAATTCTCTTTGCTCTTTTGTTAATTTTCTTGGAGTTTGTACCACCACTTTAAATATGAAATTACCTACAGAAGAAGAATTCAAATTTTTAAATCCTTTTCCTCTTATAGTAAATTGTGTTCCTGTCTGAGTACCATCAGGAATCTTATATTTTTCTTTACTTCCATCTACCATTGGAATTTCAAGCTCTGCACCTAAAGTTGCCTGTGTTATTGTAATTGGAATATTACATATAACATTATTTCCTTCTCTCTTATATATACTACTACTTTTTACCCTAACAGTTATGTATAAATCACCTGGTGCTCCTCCCTTTGTTCCGGGATTACCTTGTTCTCTAAGCACTACCGTTTGATTATCCATAATTCCTGCTGGAATTTTAACTTTTACTTTACGGCTCTTTCTTTCAGTACCTTTTCCGTGACACTCTTCACAAGGAGTTGGTATAACTTCACCTGTTCCGTGACACGCAGAACAAGTTCTAGTAGTTTGAACTTGCCCAAGTATAGTATTTTGCATTTGTCTTACTTGACCTGTTCCACCACACACCGTACATTTTACCGGATTAGTTCCAGGTTTTGCACCTGTTCCATTACAAGTCTTACAAACTTCTTTTCTAGTTATTGTAATTTCTTTTTCTACACCTAAAAAAGATTCTTCAAAAGATATATCCATATTGTAATTTAAGTCTTCGCCTTTTCTAGGTCCATTATTTCTTCTTGCAGATGTTCTTTGACCTCCAAAGCCACCTCCAAAAAATGATGAAAATATATCTCCTAAATCTCCAAAATCGTCCCAATTAGAGCTTGTGTAAGAATAATATCTTCCTCCACCACCAAATGGTCCTCCAGCTCCTCCAAATCCTTGAGGGTCGACAGTTCCAAATTGGTCATACATTTTTCTTTTTTGTGAATCTGATAATACTTCATAAGCTTCATTTACTTCTTTAAATTTCTTTTCGGCTTCACTTTTATTATCAAGATTTGCATCAGGATGATATTTCTTAGCTAATTTTCTATATGCTTTTTTTATTTCGTCGTCTGTTGCTGTTTTACTTACTCCTAATACTTCATAGTAATCTTTTTTCTCGGCCATTTCTGACAATTACCTCCCCTCATACGAACAAAGTCGCGACACGTAATTTATTAAACTTAAATTTATGCCGCTTTTTTGTTCTTAATTTTTTATTTTCTATTTGTTGTCATCTTCAACTTTATAATCTGCATCATAAACATTTCCATCATTATTTGTCTCATCACTAGCTTCAGCATTTCCTGCATCTGCTGTTGCACCTGCATTAGGATTAGCATTTTTATATAATTGTTCAGACATTTCGTAGAATATTTTTGTTAATTTTTCTGTTGCATCTTTTATTTGCTCTACATCGTTTGTCTCTAATGCTTTTTTAGTAGATTCTATTTCTGTTTCTACTTTTGCTTTTTCTTCTCCGCTTATCTTATCTCCTAATTCTGTTAATGTTTTTTCACTATTATATACTAAACTTTCTGCATTATTTCTTACTTCTATTTCTTCTTTCTTCTTTTTATCTTCTTCTGCGTGTGCTTGTGCATCTTTTACAGCTTTTTCTATATCTTCCTCTGAAAGGTTTGTAGATGCTGTAATTACTACATTTTGCTCATTACCAGTAGCCATATCTTTTGCAGAAACGTGAACAATTCCGTTTGCATCTATATCAAATGTAACCTCAATTTGTGGTACTCCACGAGGTGCTGCTGGAATTCCTGTTAATTGGAATCTACCTAATGTTTTATTATATGCAGCCATTTCTCTTTCACCTTGTAAAACGTGAACCTCTACTGATGTTTGACCATCTGCAGCTGTTGAGAAAATTTGAGATTTCTTTGTTGGTATAGTTGTATTTCTTTCAATTAATTTAGTAAATACTCCACCATAAGTTTCAATACCAAGTGAAAGTGGTGTTACATCTAATAATACTAAATCTTTAACATCTCCTGAAAGAACTCCACCTTGAATTGCTGCTCCTATTGCAACACATTCATCTGGGTTAATTCCCTTATCTGCTTCTTTTCCAGTAATTCTTTTTACTAATTCTTGTACTGCAGGTATCCTTGTAGAACCTCCAACTAATAATACCTTATGGATATCATTTACAGTAAGTCCTGCATCTTTCAAAGCATTATTTACAGGTGTAACTGTTGACTCTATTAAGTCGTGGATTAGCTCTTCAAATTTTGACCTTGTAAGTGTTACATCTAAATGTTTAGGTCCTGTACTATCAGCTGTAATAAATGGTAAATTAATATTTGTTTGTTGTACTCCTGATAATTCTATTTTAGCTTTTTCTGCTGCTTCTTTTAATCTTTGCATTGCCATTTTATCAGCAGTTAAATCTATACCACTTGATTTTTTAAATTCATCAACTAAATATTTTATTATAGCTTCATCAAAATCGTCTCCACCTAAATGTGTATTTCCATTTGTTGATAAAACTTCAAATACTCCATCTCCAATATCTAGGATTGAAACATCAAATGTTCCTCCACCTAAATCATATATCATTATTTTTTGTTCTTGTTCTTTATCCATTCCATAAGCTAAAGCTGCAGCTGTTGGTTCATTTATTATTCTTAATACTTCCAAACCCGCTATTTTTCCTGCATCTTTTGTAGCCTGTCTTTGACTATCATTAAAATATGCTGGAACTGTTATAACAGCTTGAGTTACTTGTGAACCTAAATAACTTTCAGCATCTGCTTTTAATTTTTGTAATATCATAGCTGAAATTTCTTGTGGTGTAAATTGGTCACCTTCTATTTTTATTTTTTCTCCTGTTCCCATTTTTCTTTTGATTGATATAACTGTATTTTCAGGATTTGTAACAGATTGACGTTTTGCTATTTGTCCTACTAATCTTTCTCCATTTTTAGAAAATGCAACTACTGATGGAGTTGTTCTTGTTCCTTCACTATTTGCAATTACTACTGGCTCTCCTCCTTCCATTACAGCTACACACGAATTAGTTGTTCCTAAATCAATTCCTATAATTTTTCCCATTTTAAAATTCCTCCCTTATTTTTTTAATATATAAAATCTAATAATATTGATTAATTTCTATTTAATTGGCTACTACTACCATTGAGTGTCTAAGTACTTTTGAATCCAATTTATAGCCCTTTCTATATTCTTGTACAATTTCTTGACTTTGCTTTGTGCTATCTTGCACACTACTTATTGCCTCGTGCAATCCTGGGTCAAATATTTCTCCTACTGCTGGTATTTCTTCTACTTTGTTTTTGCTTAAAAATTCTTTAAATTGTTTTTCTACCAGCTCTACTCCTTGCTTATATCCTTCGTCTTTACATTCTGCATTTACTGCTATATCTAAGTTGTCAATTACTGGCAATATATTTATTATTATATCCCCTAATACCGAATTATATAAGTTTTCTTTTTCTTTTTTAGTTCTTTTTTTATAGTTTTCAAATTCTGCAAATACTCTTTTATATCTATCATTTAGTTCATCTAGCTCAATTTGCTTTAACTGTAATTGTGTTTTTTCGTTATTTTCATTATTTGCATTATTATCATTTACTTCTTGTTTATTTTCTTCTACACTATTTTGATTTTCTTCCATTTTTTCCCCTCCTTTGCATTTTAGCACTCACTTATCTTGTTTGCTAACATAATATATATTATAACTTTTTTTAGCACTTGTCAATAGTTTTTGCTAATTTTTTTTATTTATCTTCATTTAATTTTTTATTAATATATTTCATAACCGAAATAACCTTAGAATAATCCATTCTTTTAGGTCCAATAATTCCTATAGTTCCCATATCTTTATTGTCCACTCTATGTTTAAAAGTAACAATACTAAAATCTTTCAATTCTTCTTTTTCATTTTCTTCACCAATATAAATATTAATATCTTCTGCAAAGCCAGTGTTCAACATATCTGATATAAGTTCTTTAGTATCAATTATACTCATAAAATTTTTAGCGACTTCCAAACTATTAAATTCTGGCAATTCAAGTTCTCTTCTTGCACCTTCTAAAAAATACCTTTCGTCTTCAAACAAAACTTTTTTAATTTGTTGAATAATAGGTTTTATAACTTTAACTGAATCTTGCATCTCATTAATTAAATATTCTTCTAATGGTTTATCAATCTTAGCTATAGGTTGTTCTTTTAATTTATTGTTAAACATATAATTTATTGTTTCTACCTGTTTTTCCGTTACATCTTCATCAAATTTTATAATAGTCTCTTTTACCATTCCTGAATCTGTCATTATAACAGCCAATATCATTCTGCTTCCTAATAAAACAAATTTTATATCTGTTATAATTTGCTCAGATGCCTTTGGTCCTATTGTTACAGTAGTATAATGAGTTATCTCCGAAATTGTAGTTGCTGTTATTTTGGTTAAATCCTCAATTTCGTGTACCTTCGTTTCCAATTTCTCACTTATATATTTTATTTCATCAACACTTATTCTATCATCTTGCATTAATTCATCTACATAAAATCTATATCCTTTAGCAGACGGAATTCTTCCACTTGATGTATGTACTTTGTCCAAATATCCGCTTTTTTCTAAATCTGCCATTTCATTTCTTATTGTTGCGCTACTACAATTTAATCCATACTTGTTCATTATTGCATTTGAGCTCACAGGCTCTGCACTACTTATATATTCCTCTATAATTGCTTGTAATATTCTTCTTTTTCTTTCTTCCATTTTATACTCAATCCTTCCTTAAAGTATATATTATACTTTTTCGAATTCCTAGTATATTTTACTACATTAAAAAAATAATATCAATAATTTTTTTATTTATTATCCTAAGATAGTCACATTTTTTTGAATTTATCGAAAGAATTTCTATGACATTATTAAATGTACAATATTCCAAATTCTTGAAAAAAGTACGTTAATATGGTATAATATAATTATATTAGTTAAGAGATTATTTATTTGAAAGGAGGAGTTTATATGAAATCAAATAAGATATATTTAATAATAATTTGTATATTAGTAATTGCTATATTAGTATTAACTTTCTTCTTTATAAGGGTTAAAAATTCTCGAGATGAATATTTAAATACCCTTTTACAAGCAAACAGAATGATAACAAATTATTTAAAAGCTGTTGAAGATGCAGATTATTCATTTGAAGTACAAGAAGATGGTTCATTTAAATTAGTCGATAAAATAATTATAGACTTAAATGGTGTTGACAATGTAGACGAATAATAATAAAAAGTTAGTTATTTTTATAACTAACTTTTTATTATTATTTTTCCAAGCTTCCTTTAAATAAATTTATCTATTTTTACAATATATCTTCCTTTTTTAGTGTTCCCAGTAATTTCTCTAAATTCAAATCTTCCTTTACCTCTTATTGTAATAACATCCCCAACCTTAACTTGTTTAGACGCCTTAGTTTCTAATTTATAATTTAGAAACACTCTTTCTTGATTTAAAATATCTACAGCCTTACTTCTGGAAGTCCTTGCTAAAACACTAACAATATTATCTAATCTTAAAGAAATAACTACAGAAGATATTTCTACCTTACTAATTTGTACATCTCTTGATTCTTCTAAGTCAATTACTGAAATCTCTGCACTTTGAAATCTTGTCAAAGATTTTAAATTTTGTTCCAAAAATTTTGTTATTTCACTTTTTACTATAATATCTGCGCCATTAGAATCTACTAAAATATCTCCAATCTTTTCTCTTTCTACTCCCAATTTCATAATAGCGCCCAAATATTTTCTATGGTCATATTCATCTTGTAAATCTTTTGGTAATACAATTCTTATAATATTTACCATATTTTTATGATTTTTTCTAATCATTTCTTCGGTCAATTTTTCTGGATACAAAATTAAAATCTTACGCTCGGTATTTTCTTTACCTCCAAATAAATAGAATTGTTTAAATCCTAGTTTATTTATAACATTTAAAACAACTTCTTGCTCATATAAGTTAAGAAAATCTGTGTACTGTATTTTATTTTTATTTTTAGTAAATTCTAGCTTATCTAAAACTTTAGCTACTAATAATCTTTCATCTTGATTTTTACATTCTTGTAATATTTCATTTTTATTCAAATTACGCTGTCTCCTTATTTGCTTTGTTTGGTTTAACTTTACTTACATCATTAGAGTCTAATTTAGGCAATTTTCTTGTTTCGTCAATAAATACTTCTGGCTTAGCATTATTTACTACTGTATCTTTAGTAATTATACATTTTGAAATTTTATAATTTGAAGGAATCTCAAACATTATATCTGTCATTATTTCTTCAATTATAGAACGAAGCCCTCTTGCTCCAGTATTTCTTTCTACTGCCTTATCTACAATAGCTTCTATTGCATCATCTTCAAATACAAGTTGTACATTATCTATTTCAAATAGTTTCTTGTATTGCTTTACCAAAGAATTTTTTGGCTCTACTAATATTTTCTTTAATATTTCCTTATCTAATTCTTTTAATGTTGCAATAACAGGTAATCTACCAATAAATTCTGGAATTAATCCAAATTTTAATAAATCTTGTGGTAATAATTCTTCAAAAATTTTATATTTACTTATTTCTTTATTACTTTGGATATTTGACCCAAAACCTATAGTTTTCTTACCAGTTCTATCTTGAATAATATTTTCTAATCCCTCAAAAGCACCTCCACAAATAAACAAAATATTTGATGTATCTATTTGTATCATTTCTTGATGAGGATGTTTTCTTCCTCCTTGAGGTGGTACAGATGCAACTGTACCTTCTATTATTTTTAATAAAGCTTGTTGAACTCCTTCACCACTAACATCTCTAGTAATTGAAGGATTTTCAGATTTTCTTGTTATTTTATCAATTTCATCAATATATACAATACCTTTTTCTGCTTTAGATATATCCCCATCTGCTGCTTGAATTAATTTTAAAAGAATGTTTTCAACATCTTCTCCTACATATCCAGCTTCTGTTAATGTTGTTGCATCAGCTATTGCAAAAGGTACTTTTAAAATTCTTGCTAATGTACTTGCAAGTAATGTTTTACCACATCCTGTTGGTCCTAATAATAATATATTGCTTTTTTGAATTTCTACATCATCATTTTTCTTCTCTGCATTTTTTTCGTGATTTATTCTTTTATAATGATTATAAACTGCAACTGCCAAAACTTTTTTAGCATTTTCTTGACCTATTACATAGTCATCTAATATATCTTTTATTTCTTTTGGACTTAAAGTTTTTTCTTGATTGTTTACATTATATTCTTCGTCCTCATATTCATCTAATAATTCATTTTCTAAAATGCCATTACATAAACTTATACATTCATCACAAATATATACTCCTGGTCCAGCAATAATTTTTCTAACACTTTCTTGTGGTAACCCACAAAAAGAACATCTTACATTTTTAAGTTCATCATTTTTCAACATACAACTCTCCTTATTTTCTCTTCGTTAAAATTTCATCTATTAACCCGTATTTCAACGCTTCTTCAGCTGTCATATAATTGTCTCTTTCTGTATCTTCCATTACTCTTTCTATTGGTTGACCTGTTGCATCACTTAAAATTTTTGTTAATCTTTCTCTTGTTTTTATCATTTGCTCTGCGTGTATTTTTATATCTGTTGTCTGGCCTGAAATACCATTACCACCTATTAATGGTTGATGAATTAATATTTCTGCATTTGGTGTAGCATATCTTTTACCTTTTGTTCCATTTGCAAGTAATACTGCTCCAAAGCTTGCTGCTAACCCTATACAAGTTGTTGATACAGGGCATTTTATATAATTCATTGTATCAACTATTGCTAGCCCATCTGTTACACTTCCTCCTGGTGAATTAATGTATAATGATATTTCTTTATCTGGGTCTTCTGATTCCAAAAATAAAAGCTGCGCTATAACTAAACTAGCAGTTGTTGGATTTACATCTTCTCCTAAAAATATAATTCTGTCTTTTAATAATCTTGAAAATATATCAAAAGACCTTTCCCCTTTACTTGTTTGCTCAATTACATAAGGTACTAAACTATTATTTATCATAAAATATTCCTCCTTGATTTTTTTATATCATAACATACTTTTTTATAAATTAAAATAGGAGATTTAAAAAATTTACACTTTAAACCTCCCTTTCTTTTAACGTCTATGCTTTTTTACTTTCTTTTTTTTCACTAACTTTCTTTTCTTTAGAATTGCTCATTAAAATATCTATAGCTTTTTCGCTTTCAATTCCTTGCTTTATGTATTTTTTCAAGTTTTCATTTTTTTGTAATTCTTCTGCATCTCTTCCATAATTTTTAGCCATTTCTTCGACTTTTTCTTTTATCTCGTCATCTGTTGCTTCGATTTTTTCTTTTTCTATTACATTTTCTAAAGCAAGTCTTGATTTTATTGCCTCTACAGCTTGAGGTTCATATTCTTTTCTAAATTCTTCTTCTGTTTTATTTAACATAGTTAGATATTGTTCTAATTTTAGACCTTGATATGACATTCTTTGTTCCATATCTTTTACCATATTGTCTATTTCTAATTCTATCATTCCAGAAGGTATATCTACTTCTAATTCGTTTATAAGTCCTTTCATAATAGCTTGTTCTTTTTCATATTTTTCTTTATCTTTACTTCTTTTTTCTAGTCTTTCTTTTATGCTATTTCTTAATTCTTTTATTGTGTCAAATTCACTAACATCTTTTGCAAATTCATCATCTAATTCTGGTAATTCTTTCTTCTTGATTTCGTGAACTTTTACTTTGAATGTTGCATCTTTTCCAGCTAAGTCTTTTGAAAAATATTCATCTGGGAATTTTACATTTATATCTTTTTCATCATCAATTTTCATTCCAATTATTTGCTCTTCAAACCCTGGAATGAATGCTCCACTTCCTATTTCTAGGCTATGATTTTCAGCTTTTCCACCTTCAAATGGTTCTCCATCAACAAATCCTTCAAAATCTATTACTGCAATATTTCCATTTTCTACTGGTGTTTCTATACTGATTACTCTTGCATTTTTTTCTTGCATTTGTTTTAATTCATCTTCAATATCTTTTTCTTCTACATTATACTCTATTTTTTCTATTTCTATACCTTTATATTTTCCTAATTTAACTTCTGGCTTTGTTTGTACTATTGCTGTAAAAACTAAATCTTGTCCTTTTTCCATTGTTACTATATCTATATTAGGTTTACTTACTACTTCTAGTTTGTTTTCTTCAATGGCTTTTTCATACTCATCTGATGCTATATCGTTAAATGCATCTTCATAGAATATTTCTTTTCCATAATATTTTTCTACTATATTTTGTGGTGCCTTACCTTTTCTAAATCCTGGTATATTGAAATATTTTGCATTTTGAAAATACACCTTTTTTATTGCATTATCAAATTTTTCTGCTTCTATTGTAATTTCCAATTTTAACTCATTTGCGTTTTTTGTTTTTTCTACTTTACAATTCATTTATTCTCTTCCTTTCATTGTCTTATAAACTTCGTACTCCATTATACGCCCTACTATTATACCACATTTTTAGTAAATTGCAACAAATTTTGAAATATTTTTTTAAATTATGTGACTAGTCAATTGAAAAAGTAAATTCAATTTGGAATATCCATTAACATAATTTAGTCTTACACTAATATTAATGTAAGAT
>CANQRS010000024.1 GCA_947626295.1 uncultured Clostridia bacterium | reverse complement strand
GTCCAACTAAGACTTATATGAATGATTTAAAAACACAATTAAGCTCTGGAGGATATGCATTGTTGTGGCTTAATTCTGGTCGTTATACTGGTAAGAGTGGAGTGACTTGGACTACAAGTATCCACTGGATAGCAGTTATAGATTATACAAATAAATCTGGGCAAGATTACATAAGAATAGGAGATTATCGTGGAAGTGAATGGTACCCGATTGATGAATTTACTACAAAAGGTGTTTCTACTATAGTGTATGTAAATGAAAAATAATTTTAAAGAATTTTAATATAGGAGAGATTATGAAAAAATTAAGTACAAAAATAATTATTGGCTTAATAATAGTCATATTAATAATTATTATAATATTATTTGTTATGATAAATAAATTAAGTAAGCAAGAAGGTGGCGAAATGAATATTGACGATGAAACGTTGAAGTTACAAGAGAGTGGCGATATAGCAGGTGGATATGGCAAAAATGAAAATGGTGATATAGATTTCGAAGCACTTTTAAATATTAATAAATGTATAAATCAATATGTTAATATGATTAATATAAATAATTCTATATATAAGCTATATGATGATAATAATAATACATCTATTGATGAAAATAAGGTTAAGAAGACAATTTATGATTTGTTAAGTAAAAAGTATGTTGAAAAAAATAATATATCAACAGACAATGTATTGGATTATGTGAAAACAGTAAAGGATTCATATTTATGTGTACCATTAGAAATATCATTAATAAAAGATGAAAATATAAAATCTTATGCAGTGCATACGATGTTGGAAAGTCTGAGTTTTGAAAAACAGGACGAAATGTTTTTCATATTAAATGTTAATATTGAAGAATATACATTTTCAGTAGAACCGCTAAATAAAAAATATAATAATATTGACGAGATAAAAATTACGGAATTTGATGACAATATTGAATATAATGATAATAATTGGTTTGAAAACGTATCTGGAACGTATGAAGAAATTTCTATACAATATTTGAATTTATACAAAAGGTTAGTGCTAGGAAACCCTCAATTTGCATATAATTTATTTGATAAACAATATGCAGAAAGCAGATTTGGAGATGTTCAAGGTTTTGTTTCTTATGTTGAAAAAAACAGAAAAGAAATTATTGGGTTAAGATGTGAAAAATATTTGCACGAAGATAAAGAAGGATATGATGAATTTGTAATACTAGACCAGTATGAAAATTATTATATTTTTGATGCTATTTCGGCAATGGATTATACAGTAAAATTAGACACATATACTATAGCTACAGAAAAATTTAAAACTACTTATGATACTGCAACTAATGAACAAAGAGTTCAAATGAATATTGATAAATTTTTCCAAATGATAAATAGACACGATTATAGAACATCATATAATTGTTTAGCAACATCATTCAGAAATAATTATTCTATAACAGAAGAATCTTTTGAACAAATTGCAAAAAATAAATTTTTTGAGCATAATAATATAGAATTTATAGAGTATGATGAAGTTTCAAATGATACTTTAGCATACCAAGTGAAATTGACTGATTTAACAGGGCAAAGTGAAGAAGAAAAAAATGTTACAATAATTATGCAATTAAAAGAAGGAATAGATTTTGAAATGTCATTTGATATAGAATAAAAAATGGGATTTTTGAGTTTTTAATAAATTACTCAAAAATCCTATTTTTAATTAGTAGCACATAAAATGCAATATCTTTTAATAGCTTTTTTAAGGCTTTAATGCAGTAATTGGAACTACATATACACCATCTGGTCTTTTATATGCTGCATTAGTTAGCCCACAAATTACACAAAGAACTGATGGTATTTTTCCATTTTCTTTTTCAATTTGATTTTTTAAATTAATCAAATCATTAGCAGCTTTTTCTATTTGATGTGCTCCGAGTTTTATTTCAAATGCACACCAATCACCATTTTCTAGTTCTATAACACTATCTATTTCTTTATCTTGGTAATCTTGATAATGATAACATTTAGCATTAAAACTATCTGCATATATTTTTAAATCTCTTTCCACCATAGCTTCAAATAGAAATCCAAATGTATTTAAATCATTTATGAGTTTATTTTCTTCTCGTATATTTAATAGTGAACACGCAATAGAGGGGTCTGCAAAATGTCTTTTTTCTGCTTGTTTTACTCTTGCAGATGAACGAATATTAGTTGAAAAAGGTTCATCATTATCTAGTAAAAATAATCTATTTAAGGCATCTAAATAAGTTGATAAAGTGTCAATATCTATATTTTCATTATCAACTTCATTTATATCCTTTTTTAAAGTCATATTAGATACAGTTGTGCTTTCATTTCTTGCTAATGATTTTAGTAATAACCTAACTTTATGCTTATCTCTATTAATGCCATCTAATCTATTTAAATCATCATCTATTATTAAATTTATATATTCTTCTACGACTCTACTTGCATCTTTAGCAGAATAATTTAAATTTGCAGGCCATCCACCTCTTATTATTAATCTAGCTAAATCTTTTAAGTTTACTTCTCCGGTTGCCTTTTCTTTAAAGTTGTTATTGCATAAATTTTCTAACGATATGTCTCCTGTAGAATCTCCTGATTCAAATAGGCTCATTGTTCTTAAATGTATTTTTCCATATCTTCCAGCACCACTATGAGCTATTCCTTTTCTATTTGGCGTGGATGAACCTGTTAAAATATATTGACCTTTTAGACCTGTTTTATCAACATCAATTCTAATTTCATCCCATAAATTTGTTGCTTCTTGCCATTCATCAATTAATCTTGGTTTTTCACCTTCTAAGATAATAGATGGAGATATTTTAGCAAGTTCAACATTGTTTGAAGATTCTCCCGTAGTTTTATGCAAAAGAACTTCACTATTGCAATGATGACGACCAGCCCACGTTTTTCCACAATATTTTGGACCTTCTATGCTTATTGCTCCAAACAATTGTAAATAATGTTCTATTTTTTTGTCAGCAATTCTGTTTTTATAATTTTCTATTTTCATATATAATCACCTCTAATATTTTAGATAATATATAATATATTTTACATCAATCCGTGATATTTGTCAATTTTAATCCGTGAAATTTTACGATTTCAACCCGTGATATTTTGCAGTTATATACAAAGTAAACATAACAACCGTGAATATTATTCACGGTTGTTATTTAAATAATTAATTTAATAAAATTTTACAAATATCTTCTGTAGAGCTAGTCTTAGCAATTGAATAAGTATTTTTTTTCATATTATTTAAAATATTTTCGTCATTTAATAAAATATTTAAAATATAATTAATATCATCATCATTTTTTATCCATTTTGCAACTTTTTTACTCTCAAGAAATTCAGCATTTTCTTCTTCTTGCCCAGGAATTGGATTAATAAGAATCATAGGTACATTTGAAACCAAACATTCTGAAACTGTAAGTCCACCAGGCTTTGTAACGACAACATCGGCAATACTCATAAATTCTGCAACTCTGTCGGTATATTCTAAAATTTTGATATTATGAAGTCTATTATTATCTGATACAATTTGATAAAAGCTATTTTTCATATTTTCATTTTTTCCAGAAATTGCAATAATTTGAGTATCAGGAAAATTTGAAACCAAGCAATTAAACACATTTAAAGTAGAAGATTTTCCTAATCCAAATTCTCCTCCACCAAAAAATAGAATATTTTTTTTATTTTCAACAAAATTTAAGTCATTTAAAATTTTAGTTTTATCGTGTTGAACAAAAAAATCATTTTTTATGGGGATACCTGTAACAAAGATTTTATTTTCGTCAATATTTTTTCCGATTAATTCTTGTTTCATCTCATTATTTGCAACAAAAAAATAATTGGTATATTGAGAGCCCACTAACCATTGGTCGTGCGACTTAAAATCAGTCATAATAGTTGCTATAGGGGTATTAATTTTACCTTTTTTCTTTAAATAGTTACACATTTGACTCCCAAAAGGATGTGTAGATATTATTAAATCTGGATTTTTTTCTCTAAGCAATTTTAATAATTTTATAGCCATAAATGAATTTGCTCTTGTTGAAATGTGTGCGAGAGGACCTTTTTGAGCATCATAATATAATTTTCCCCAAGCCCAAGGAACTTTTTTAGCCATTCCTCTATATGCTGCAGTTGTAACTTTTTCAACAGTTTTATTTATATATTTTATACAATCTATTAATTCTATTTCTAAATTTTCATAATTATTTTTTAAATAATATTCTAGTGATTTTGCAGCAGAAAGATGACCGCCACCATAAGATGCATAAAAAATTATTATTTTTTTCATAAGAATCTCCTTAAATTTTTTTCATATTGTATCATATTTTTTGTTAAAATGGAATATTTTTTAAATTTTTTTACACAATAATTATAGGAAGGAATGATTAAAAATATGAGTGAAAAAGTAAAGAAAATTATCGTTTGGGTAATAATAGTAGTCTTATTAGGCATAATTGTAGTTTTGGGATATATGTTGTATAAAAAGAATGATGAAAGTATAACAGCGAGTGAAAATTTGTATAATCAGGCTATATATGAATTAGTAGATTATATGGAAAATGTAAAGAATTATTTAGCAAAATCTACTATATCTACAAGTGCAAAATATGGTGCAGAAACACTTACAAATTTATGGAGAGAAGCGAATTTAGCACAAACATATTTATCTATGTTGCCTATGCAAAGTCAAGAATTAGAAAATACAGAAAAGTTCTTGAATCAAGTAAGTGACTATAGTTTTAGTCTTTCGAGAAAAAATATAAATGGAGAAAATTTAAATGATAATGATTTAAAAAATTTGAAAGATTTATATGATTATAGTGTGGAATTAAATAATGTTGTAAATCAAATTGTAACGGATTTGAATATGGGCAATATAAAATGGAAGGATTTAGTTGGTGAAGGAACGGCAGAGTTTGCTCAACAGGTAAGTGCGAATTTTAACTTGGCAAATACAATAGAAGATAATTTTCACGAATATTCAGGTTTAATATATGATGGTGCATTTTCGGAGCATATAACATCACAAGAAAAGAAAGGTCTTACTGGTGAAAAAATTACAGAAGAGCAAGGAATTGATGTTATAAAACAGTTTGTAGGAAATGAAAATATTAGGGAGATATCGAATTTAGGATATTCAGAAAATGCTGATGTTCCTGGATTTACGTATAGCATAAGTACAAATAATGAAGGAAATATAACTATGACAATATCTGAAACAGGTGGTCATATAGTATATATGAATAGTGATAGAGAAGTTAATGTAGAAAATTTAAATTTTGATGAAGCAAATAAAAAAGGAAAAGATTTTTTATTAAGTAGAGGCATTGAAAATATGGAACAAACATATTATTTGAAAAATGAAGGAATAGTTACAATAAATTATGCGTACTCGCAAAATGGAGTAATAATGTATCCAGATTTAATAAAATTGAAAGTTGCATTAGATAATGGAGATATTTTGGGAATGGAAACAAGTGGATATTTAAATAATCATACCAAACGAGATGTATCCAAAGTTAAAATAACTAAAGATGAAGCGAAGAAAACTTTAAATAAAGAATTAAATATTCAAAGCGAAAAGTTAGCAATGATTCCAACTGAATGGCAAAGCGAAATTTTGTGTTATGAATTTAAAGGAAAAATAGGGGAGACGGAATATATTGTTTATATTAATGCAGAAAATGGTAATGAAGAAGATATTTTAATTATTACTAATACTCCAAATGGAACTCTTACAATGTAATCTTTTTGGAAAAAATTAAAAAATAAAAATTAAATTTATGTTTATAATATGTATTAAGAAAACGTTTTCTTATATTCTTAAGAGTTTTTTTGAGGGGGGATTTTTTATGGCTAGAAGAAATTCAAAAATGTCTGAGAATTTAAAAATGGAAATTGCAAAAGAATTAGGTGTATATGACCAAGTAAAAAAAGATGGTGGATGGGAAAATGTATCATCAAAGACTTGCGGAAATATAGTTTCAAAGGCAATCGAAATAGCTAATAAAGCTGTTGAATAATAAAAAATATGGGTACTTTCTAAATTTAGAAAGTACCTTTTATTGTGTCCTGCAGTACTCATTACAAGTTTTAATTGCTTAGAGTGGCAGGTTTTTATCATAAAAGATAATAAAGTTTAAATTAATGGTTGCAATAATGAAAAAAAAATAATATAATCTAATAAATGATGGGAAGGTGATGGTAATATGAACTTGAAGATAAAAGATATATTGATGTGTACAAATGGAATATTAGTAAATGGAGATGAAAATATAGAGTGTGAAGATTTTTCAGTAGATACAAGGGACTTAGAAGGTGAAGATACATATATAGGTTTGCAAGGAAAAACATTTGATGGTAATACTTTTTGGGAAATTGCTGTAAAAAAAGGTGTTAAAACAATAATAGTAGAAAAAAATAATATAGATGAAAAAGATATAAAAAAATATAAGGATATTAATATAATAGAAGTACAAGATACAAAAGAAGCATTGAAACAAATAGCAAATGCAAAAAGACTTTTGTATAAGGATTTAATAGTAGTCGGAATTACGGGAAGCGTAGGGAAGACTAGTACGAAAGATATTGTTGCAAGTGTTTTAAGTCAAAAGTATAATACATTAAAAACAATAGAAAATAATAATAATGATGTGGGTGTTCCATTAACAATATTGCGATTAAAGGAACACGAAGTGGCAGTAGTAGAAATGGGAATGAATCATTCTGGAGAAATAAGTGAATTAACAAGATTGGCAAGACCAACATTATCTGTAATAACGAATGTTGGAACTTCACATATAGGGAATTTGGGTTCTCGAGAAAATATTTTAAAGGCAAAATTGGAAATTTTGGAAGGAATGGAACAGCCAAAAATAATAATTAATAATGATAATGATTTATTAAATAAATGGGAAAATGAGGAAAAGGAAAATATTGAGGTACATACATTTGGTATAAATAATGAAAGTGAGTGTATGGCATCTGAAATTAAGAGAAAAGGAAATGAAACAGTATTTATATGTAAATATAAAAATGAAGAGATAAAAATTGATGTGCCAATTAGGGGAAGAGCGTTTGTATTAAATTCGTTATGTGCTACTTTAGTAGGAAAATTATTGAATTTGTCAAATGAACAAATAAAAAATGGAATTTTAAATTTTGAACTTACTAAAAGAAGAATGGAAATTGTAAAAATAAAAAATAATATTACATTAATCAATGATAGCTATAATGCAAGTTTGGATTCGATGAAAGAATCAATAAAATATTTATCAGAGGCTAATGCTAATAGAAAAATAGCTGTTTTAGGAGATATGTTTGAGTTAGGAAAATTTTCAGAAGAATTACATAGAAAAGTTGGAGTAGAGGTTGCAAAAAATAAAATAGATATATTATATATAATTGGAGATTTAGCTAAATATATTAAAGATGAGGCAATTAAATGTGGAATGGATGAGAAAAATATTTATGAATTTAGTGATAGAAAAGAATTAATGTCAAGCATATCAAAAGAAATGAAAGAAGGAGATATAGTATTATTCAAGGCATCAAATGGTATGAGGTTATTTGATATTGTAGAGAATTTGAAAAGTAATAATAAAATCAGTTAGTAGTAAAATACTAACTGGTATTTTTTTGTATTTTTTTGTATTTTTTTGTCGAAAAAATTTTGTTTACATATTAATAAATATATGATATAATAAATAATATTTTTTCATTACTTGGTTAAATTCTTAGTTTTAATTTTAAATTCTAAAAGATAAAAAGGACGTGATATAATTAGTGAACATTTTTTCAACTAAATTTATTAATATGATTACTTTATTCATTACAATTATTATTTTTCTTTTAATTAATTTTTCAATAAATAAAATTCAAGGAGAAAATCAAATTGAAAATCCAGAACAAAATATTAATTTAGATATAATATCTAAAAATGAAGAACAAAAAGAAAATCCCGAAGAAGAAAAAAATCAGGAGGAGGAAAATTGGTATGTTGAAATAAAATCAATATCATTAAAGGCACCAATAGAAGAAACAACAGAGATGGAGGTTTTAGAAAAATCAGTTGGACACTTTGAAGATACTCAATTAACTTTAGGGAATATTGGACTTGCAGCACACAACAATGGATATAAAAATAATTATTTTAAGGATTTAAAAAATGTAAAAAAAGGAGATGAAATTTTATATAAGTATAAAGATTTTACAAAAAGATATATAGTCAATACAATAAAAATTATAAAAAATACAAATTGGAGTTATTTGGAAAACACAACAGATAATAGAATAACATTAATAACTTGTGTAGAAGGAAAGCCAGATTATAGAATTTGTGTACAAGCTGTAGAAAAATTGTGATATTTGTTAAAAAATAGAATATAAATATAATAAATTATTTTTATAATGAGAAAGGAAAGTGTGGATAGATGAACAAAAAGAAAATAATTTATATAATATTAATAATTTTAACAATAGCAGTATTTTTAATTTTTATTTCTAAAAGTATGACTAAAAAATCAAAAATTGGAAACAATATGGATAGTCAAGAAATCGTAGATTATATTTTAAATATTAATTCTTATTCTGCTAAAGTAGATGTACAAATAAATAGTAACAAAACAAAAAATAAATATATTTTATTGCAAGAGTACAATACTGAAAATGAATATGTACAAGAAGTAGTGGAGCCTAATAATATAGCAGGTGTAAAAATAATAAGAAAAGATGATAATTTGACAATACAAAATACGGAATTAGATTTAAGAAAAATATTTGAAAACTATACGGGACTCGAGGATAACAGTTTGGATTTATGTAACTTTATAAATGATTATAAAATAAATCCTAATTCACAATTTGAAGAAAAAAATGAGCAGATTATAATGAAAACTGTGTCTGAAAATGGAAATAAATATAATAAAAATAAAATATTGTACATAGATAAGAAAAATATCATTCCAACTAAATTGTTAATACAAGATAATAACAAAAATACGACAATAATCATAGAATATAAAGAAATAGAATTAAATTAAAAATTCTATCTACGAATAAACCGACTTAAAAAATATACTAATAGTAGGAGTGAAGATTATGACAATAAAAAGAGGAGATATGTTTTATGCTGATTTAAGTCCAGTAGTTGGTTCGGAGCAAGGTGGTATTAGACCAGTTATTATAATACAAAATGATTTAGGAAATAAGTATAGTCCTACGGTTATAGCCGCAGCGATTACTTCACAAACTAACAAAACAAAACTTCCTACTCATATTGAAATAGATGGAAATACAGAGGGATTAAAAAGTAATTCGGTAATTTTAACAGAGCAAATAAGAACAATAGATAAAAGTAGATTAAAAGAAAAAATTGGTCATATAAATGATACAAGTATAATGAATAAAATAAATGATGCCTTAGGGGTTAGTTTTGGGTTAGGAGAATAAAAAGGGAACTATTTACTTAGTAAAAAGTAAATAGTTCGTTTTTTTTAAACTTTTAGTTTTTTTATAATATCAATTTCCTTATATAAACTATTAATTTTATCATTTCTTAATTTAAGAGCATCAGTATATTGTTTTTTTATTTTCATAAAATTATCTATAGTTTCATTTTGTGTAAGATACATTTTAGTATATTCTAAAAAATATTCTTTTTTATCGTTTGTAGTAGCTTGCTTCATTTTATTATAATATTTTTCAGCCTTAGATAATCTTTTTATATTTTCCTCCAAACTAGAAAGATAATCTTGAGCACAATATATTTCATAAGATATATCATCAATAACTACTTTTATTAGGGCTTTGACAATTATAGGATTGTTTTTACCATCTCGTGTATTTTTTACAATTTCTTGTAGAGCATCAGAAGCATTTATTTTGGTATTTGGCTTTGTATTTTCTATAATTATTTTTAAGGTATCAGAAATTCCAATGTGAGATTTATATTGGCGTTTGCTTACAATAGCATCATATTCATCTGCAACTCTAATAATTTGACCTTCGTAAGGTATATCTTTTTTAGTAAGACCTTTAGGGTAGCCGGTTCCATTTAGTGCTTCGTGATGATATAAAGGTCCTGCTGCATACGGGCGTAATTTTTCATCTTTCATACACATTTCGTATCCTATTGTGGTATGAGTTTTAATAACTTCATACTCTTCGTCCGTAAGTTTAGTAGGTTTTTGAAGGATATTTGATGGTATAAATAATTTACCTAAATCGTGCATATATGCACATATTGTACAATACTCAGTAAAGCCTTTTGAACAATGTAAATATTCACAAATTCTACACGTAATTGCTGCCACATTTTCACAATGCTTTCTTGTAAAAACATCTAATTGGCTTAAAGCATTTAATTGGTCTTGCATAGTTTTATCTAAATTATAAGATTTTAGGGCTGTTCTATCATAAAAATCATAAACTTCATTTTTCACTTTAGTATATCTCCTTTTCTTTTAGTTAGTGTAAGAAAATTATACTATAAAATTTAAACAAAATCAACTATGATTAAAGATTAATATACTTGACTTTTATAACAATATTATAATATAATTGCATAGAAGAAGGTGAGGATATGGGATTAAGAATTATATACGGCAAAGCCGGTTCAGGAAAAAGCCAATTTATATATGATGAAATAGAAAAAAACATAAATCAGGAAACAAAAAAATATATTATTACTCCTGAACAATTTTCATTTACAGCAGAAAAAAAATTGATGGAAAATAGAAAAGCAATTTTAAATGTAGAAGTTATAACATTTAATAGATTAGCATATAGAGTTATGAATGAAATTGGTGGAGGAATAAATGCGAATTTATCTAAATGTGGAAAAGCAATGTTAATATATTCAATTTTACAAAATGAAAAAAATAATTTAGTTTTTTTAAATAAATCAGATGAAAATATAGATTTATGTATAAGAACCATATCTGAATTTAAAAAACACGGAATTTTAGTTGATGACTTGAAAGAGCAAAAAGAAAAAATAGAAAATAAATATTTAAAAAATAAATTAAATGATATGATTATCATTTATGAAAATTTTGAAAATAAAATAAAAAATAAATATATAGATGAAACAGATATGTTATCAGAAAATATTGATAAAATAGATTTATTAAAAAATTCGGAAATATATATAGATGAATTTTCGGGATTTACTGAACAAGAATATTTAATTATAAAAAAATTAATAAATATTGCAAATAATGTTACAATAACTTTTTGTACAGATGATTTAGAATTAAATACTAATCCCAATATAGATATTTTTTATCCTAATAAAGTAACTTATAAAAAAATAATAAATAAATTAGAAAAAAATGTGAAAATAGAAAAAATAAATTTGGATAAATTATATAGATTTAAAAATGAAGAATTAAAATATATTGAAGAATATTTATTTAATACAAAAATAAAAAAACATATAAAAAATAATCCAGATAAAATAAAATTATTTTTAGCAAAAAATCAATATTCAGAAATTGAAAATATAGCAAAAAAAATAATTTTATTAATAAAAAAAGAAAAAATTAGATTTAAAGATATATCGATAATTACAAAAAATATAGAAAAATATTCTGGACTTACAAAAACAATTTTTAATAAATATAAGATACCAGTATTTATTGATGAAAAAAGAGATTTAAATCAAAATATTATAGTGCAATATATTCTTTCGATTTTAGATATTTTTATAAAAAATTATTCGTATGAATCAATATTTAATTATTTAAGAACTGGATTCTTAGATATAGAAGAAGAGGATATTTTTAAACTAGAAAAATATTGTATTAAATATGGAATAAAAAATAATAAAATAAAAAAAGAATTTTATTTAGGAATAAATGAAAAAAATAAAGAAGAAATTAATTATTTGAATAAAATTAGAGAGCAGATAATTAATCCGTTAATTGAATTAAAAAATAAAATTGATAATGAAAAAAATGCAAAAAATATTGTAAAAGAATTATATTTATTTTTTATAAATCAAAATATAGAAAATAAAATAAATGAAAAAATAAAAAAATTAAAAGAAAATAATTTTTATGATTTAGCAAAAGAATATGAAGAAAGTTATAAAATTATTATAAATATTTTTGATGAAATTAATTTGATTTTTGGAAATGAAAAAATATCTATAGAAAAATTTAGCAAAATTTTAAAAATTGGATTAAAAAATAGTGGTCTAGGAAAAATACCTGCGATGCAAGACGAGGTAATCATAGGGGATATAGATAGGTCAAGAAGCCGTAAAACAAAAGTAGTATTTATAGTTGGGTTAAATGATGGAGTATTTCCAAGTATAAATAAAACAGAAGGTTTTTTTGATGATAAAGATAGAGAATTTTTAAAAGAAAAAGGAATAGAACTTGCAAAAACTACATTAGAAAATTTGTATGATGACAATTTTAATATATATAAAGCATTTACAATAGCAGAAGAAAAGTTGTATTTATCTTACGCATCAGCAGATGGAGAAGGTAAGGCATTAAGGGCATCAAACTTAATTATTAAATTAAAAAAATTATTTCCTGATATAATAGAAGAAAGTGATATTGTAGAAGATGATAAATTAGAATTAATAAATGAAGAAAAATTATATGAGGATTTGATTTTAAAAATTAATAAAATAAAAGATGGATATGTACCAGAAAATATATTTTATAGTATTTTTGAATTTTATAAGAGAAATGAAAAATATAAATTTTTATTAAATGAAAATTTAAAATATATTAATTATAAATTTTTTGAAAATATAAAAAAAGAAAATATAGAAAAATTATATGGAAATAAATTAAATACTAGTGTATCAAAATTAGAAAAGTATAATTCTTGCCCATTTTCATATTTTTTACAATATATTTTAAAAATAAAAGAAAATGAAGAATTAAAAATTCAAAATTTTGATACAGGCTCTTTTATGCACGATGTTATAAATAAATTTTTTGAAGAAACAAATGGTACAGACAAGAGTAAATTGAAATGTATTTCAGATGAGGAAATGGAACAAATAGTTGATGCAATAATTGAGAGAAATTTGCTAAAAAATAGCAATTATATATTTACGGCTACAGAAAAATATAAATTAGTTGTAACTGGATTAAAAAGAATAATTGTAAAATCACTAAAATATATAGTTCAAACTTTAGTGCAAAGCGAATTTGAATTAGAAGGTACTGAAGTGGAATTTTCGGAAAAAGGAAAATATTCACCAATTACTTTAAATTTAGATAATGGAAAATTGGTAGAGATAATTGGTAAAATAGATAGAATTGATATTGCAAAAGATGAAAATAAAAGCTATGTAAGAATTATAGATTATAAATCATCAACGAAAAATATTGATTTTAGTGAGGTATATGCAGGAATTCAATTACAATTAATTACATATTTAGATGCTGTATGTAAAATAGAAAATTTAATTCCAGCGGGTGTATTGTATTTTAATTTGTTGGAACAAATAATAAATTCTGATAGAAAATTGTCAAATGAAGATATTGAAAAGAAAATAAAAAATAATTTTAAAATGAAAGGAATAATTTTAGATGATGTTAATGTTGTAAAAAAACACGATATTAATTTGGAAAAAGGAAGTTCTGAGCTTGTTCCAGCATATATTGATAAGACAGGAAATTTGAGTATAAAAAAGAGTAGTATAGTTACGGAAAAGGAATTTGAAGAATTACAAAATTATATTGATAAAACAATTAAAAAAATTGTGAATGAAATTTTTAGTGGAAATATAGAATTAAAACCTTATTATAAAAATAAAAAATCATATTGTAATTATTGTGCATATAAAACTATGTGTAATTTCAATTCAGGAATTTGCAAAAAGAAATATAATGTGATACACAATTATACTAGGGAAGAAGTATTAGAGAAAATAACAAAAAGTTGATTAATGGAGGAAAAAGAAATGGACTTTTCAAATGAGAACATTGTACATATAAAAAAAGAAAATATAGAATATATTCAATTTAAAAAACTATTAAAATATTCAGATATAATTAATCACGCATATATATTGGGATTAGATAAAAATTTCAGAACTGCTAGGGCTAAAGGAAATGCATTAACTTCAGAAGAATATAATTTAGCTGTTAAAAGTTATCAGGAAGTATGTGATGAATTTGAGATGGAATATAATAATTTGGTAAAAACAAATCAGTGTCATACAAATAATGTTGCTGTTGTAACTAAAAAGATATATGAAGACAAGCCAGATTTTGGAGTATATAAACAAACTGATGCTTTAGTAACAAAGAAAAAGGATATAATATTATCTACAACTAATGCAGATTGCATATTGTTATTATTTTTTGACCCAGTACAAAAAGTTATTGCAAATGTACATTCTGGGTGGAAAGGTACTTTACAAAGAATTTCTGTAAATACTATAAAAAAGATGAAGGAAGAATTTAATTGTAACCCAGAAGATATAATTTGCTGTATGTGTCCAAGTATAAGGAAATGCCACTTTGAAGTTGATGCAGATGTATATGAGTTATTTAATAATGGCTTTCAGGATTTAGAAAATTTGGAAGAAATTATAGAGAAAAGAGGTAATAAGTGGCACATTGATACAATTTTAATTAATAAAATAATTTTGAAAAGAGAAGGGTTGAAAGAAGAAAATATTATAGATAGTGGAATTTGCTCAGTATGCAATAAAGAATATGTACATTCATATAGGGCAGAAAAAGAAGGATATGGATTAGGGACAGCAATAATTTCCTTAAAGTGACAAAAATATATAAAAATGTATTGAAAAAAAATAAAAGATATAGTAAAATGCAAAGGTAAATAATAAATGCAACAAATACAAAATAAGAAGGGTAGTAAAATATGAACAAAAAAGCAACAAAAACAGGAAAAAAGATTTGGAAAAAAGTTTTAATAGTATTTGCAATACTAATAGTATTAGGAGCATCAACATTAGGAGTATTATTATATGGACCATATAGTGGATTTAGGGATTGGATTATTACGGTTTCAATGACTTCAATGACTCATCAATGGATTGCAAAACTATTATATAGTGATGAAACAATAGAAGAAGTAATGAGAAATAATACTGTTAATGCAGTAGAAGAAGAAACTGATACGAATTCAATAAGTACTGAAAAAGTGCAAGAAAAGCCAAAAGAGGTTGTATATAAAAATGAATATGAAAAGCAAATATTAGCAAAAAATTTGGATAAGGAACAATATAACATTTATGCTGATGAGGAATCATACAGAATTATTGAGATAAGTGGTAAAGGTTATAGCGGATATTTAGCTGCGGTATATGACCCATCAAAAATAAAAACTATAACTTCAAGTAAATTGGGAGTGACAGGACAATATTTAACAACAATGGCTAAAAATAATAATGCTGTACTTGCTATTAATGGTGGAAGATTTACAGACCCAAATTATAATAGTAATGGAGCAAATCCTAGGGGCGTAACATATTCAAATGGTAGATGTTTGACTGCATATAGATATAAAAGTACAGGTGGAATAGTAGGATTTAATAAAAAAGATGTGTTAGTTTTATCATCTACGTGTACTAAAGCTAATGCAGAGGCTTTGAATATAAGAGATTGTGTGACTTGTGGTCCGTTTTTAATTGTAAATGGAAAGGCATCAGAAGTGCTAGGAAATGGAGGATGGGGTAGTGCTCCACGTACTGCACTAGGTCAAAGAAAAGATGGAATAGTATTATTTTTAGTATTAGATGGAAGAACAATATCAAGACCAGGTGCTGATATGGACGATTTGATAGAAATAATGCAAAATTATGGTGCATATAATGCAGCAAATTTAGATGGAGGAACATCAAGTGTTATGGCAGTTAATGGTGAATTAATTAATGACCCTATAGATAGTACAGGAGCGCATAAAACAAGATATATTGCTACTGGATTTGGAGTAATTGAATAATATATGATACTCAGGTAGTTTTACTAAAGATAAAAATTTTAATAGAAATTTATAAACTACAAGAATATATTAAATACATTTGAAATAATTAAGACACAAGAAATTGGAGAGGATAAAAATGATTTTTAAGGACTATTATAAAATTTTATCATTAGAAACGAATAGAGTGTCTTCTGAACAAATAAAAGATGCGTATAGAAAAGCAGCAAAGAAATATCATCCAGATGTTAATATTAAAGATAGACTTTCTGAAGAAAAGATTAAGGATATTAATGAGGCATATAAGGTTCTATATAATCCGGCAACAAAAAGAAAATATGATAAAATGTGGGTTAATAATGTTGGAAAAAAGAAAAAATATAAAGAGGCAAATAGGTCTTCAGGTTCAATTTTTAGTGATTTCTTTAATATGTTTTTTGGAAATGTTGATGAACCTAAAAAGAAGGAAAAACATACAAACGATTTATCTATAAAAGGAGAAAATATTGAAACTTCGATAGATGTAGAAATAGAAGAAGTTTTTTATGGACTAGATAAAAAAATATCATTAAGAACTGTTGATGGAAAAATAAAAATATTTACTGTTTCTATTCCTGCAGGAATTAGAAATGGAGAAAAAATAAGATTATTAGGTCAAGGCAAAGAAGGAATAAATGGCGGAAAGAATGGGGACTTATTTATAAAAGTAAATATTACAAATAATGAAAAATTCAAATTAATAGGAAGCGATTTACATACAGATTTGTATCTAACACCTTGGGAAGCAGCTTTAGGAACTAGAGTACAAGTTTATTCTATTGATGAAATGACACAAGTATATATACCCGAAGGAATCCAAACCGGAGAGGTTTTAAAAATACCTGGAAAAGGATATAAAGACGGAAAAGGCGGAAGAGGTGATTTAATAGCTGAAGTAAAAGTTATGATACCTAAGCAAATGTCAAAAGAAGAAAGAAATTTATTTGAAACTTTAAATAAGGTTTCAACATTTAATCCTAGAAAATAGTTCTAGTTATATTGACATAAAATAAAAAATGATGTATAATTAAGAATAGCGGTAATTATACATAAGAAAAACTATGGATTAAAAATCATAGAAATTGGAGGAAATAAAAATGGAAACATGGAAAGGAAAACACTTTAGTATCACAGACCCGAAAGGAGTAAATACAGTAATATATGAGATGTATGTTACCAAAGAAGAGTATTTACATAAATATCCTAAATATACTATGGAAAGGTTAAAAACTACAGAACAAATTGTTGGTGAATTATCAAAGAAGACTTTCTATGTAGAGGACCCACAACCAAATGGAAATAGACTTATTATATTTTCATTTGCGAAAGATAGAATAGTAATAAATAATGGGTTATTACTAGGCAACGAAGTAAAAGTAACAAAAAAACCAGTACCGTTTAAATATAGCAAATTATATTCAGAGGAGCCTACTGAATTAAAAGAAGTTCAGTACACTCCAAACTTAAAGAGGGCTATAACAATAATAGACCCTGAAACAACAGAAGAAATCAAGCCAGTGCTTTATTTTGATGAAAAAACAAATGAAGTTAAAGGAAAGTGTAAATTAAAACCATATAAATCTTATTTTGCGTTTGAAATAAGAGAAAGAAAGAAAGATAAGTAAGGAGGAGCTTGAAATGGCTAAAGAGCAAGATTATAGAAGACCAGCAGGAATTACTGATGATGTTACTAATGTTGAATTTGATGTTGATATTTGGGGAAAAGAAGAAAAAGAAATGGGAAAGGACGGAATGAGTAATAGTCCAGGATTAAGAATAGAAACAGCATCACTTGAGCTTTTACAAAATGGAGCAACTTTTCCAGCTAAAGATACAAGAACAAGTGATAAAGATGAAAAAGAAAATGGACCAGTGCATTAATCAGACAGTTGAACAAAAGAGAGGTGCAATACAGAGATGAATTATAAAATTTCGATGGGAATGAAAAAAAATAAAGTTGTAATTATAGTGGGACTAGTGCTATGGGCAATATTGGCTATAGTACTAGTTTTGCCGTTTACATATTCTGTTGGAGTAGCAAGTGAAGGCGAAAGATTTAGCTTAGCAATATTTGTAGAAAGGTTTCCAGGAGCAATAGTTGCTCCGTTCCAATCGATATCATATTTAATATCAAAAGGAATAATTGGAAAATTTTTTACTAATTTACTTGGATTAACAATCGTATATTTATTTTTCTTTGTAATAGGCTTTTTAAGAACAATGCCAAAACATAGATATGATAATATAGAACACGGTTCAAGTGATTGGAGTGAACACGGAGAGCAATACCAAATATTAAGTAATAAAGAAGGAATAATTCTTGCAGAAAATAATTACTTACCAGTTGATAAAAGAGGAAATGTAAATGTATTGGTAGTCGGAGGTTCAGGTTCAGGTAAATCTGCATCATATTCAATACCAAATGCTTATCAATTATTAGGTTCATATATATTTACAGACCCTAAAGGAGAATTATATGATAGAACTGCAGGGTATTTTAAAGCAAATGGATATAAAATAAAAGTATTAAATTTAGTACATCCACAATATAGTGATGGATATAATCCTTTAATGCACATATCATCTGAAATAGATGTTGATATTATAGCTAATACAATAGTAAAAGGGCAAAAATCTGATGGAGCAGCTACAGACCCATTTTGGGACGACTCAGCAGAAATGCTTTTAAAAGCATTGATATATTATTTAATGGCAACAAGACCAGATGAAGAACAAAATTTAGCAAGTTGTGCTGAATTAGTAAGAGCCGCAAATTCTAGTAAGGGAAACAATTTACTTACGGAATTAATAAGTCAATTACCTTATGACCACCCAGCTAGAATGAACTATAAATCTATAGAAATTGCTCCAGAAAAAACATATAGTTCTATTTTGAGTACATTGCAATCAAAATTAGGAAAGTTTGATTCAAAGGAAATTGCAGAATTAACATCTACAGATACAATTAATTTTGAGGAAATTGGAAATGAAAAAACAGCAGTATTTGTTATTTCTTCAGATACGCATACAGCGTATGACTTTTTACTTACAATATTCTTCTCACAAATGATACAACAATTATATGATTTTGCGGACAATAATGGTGGGGCGTTAAGAGTACCAACATATTTTATACTTGACGAGTTTGCCAATATAGGAAAAATACCAGATTTTGATAAAAAGATTTCTACAAGTAGAAGTAGAAAAATATCTTTTAGTGTAATTTTACAAAATTTGGACCAATTAGAGGCGATTTACGAGAAATCTTACGAAACGATTATAGGTAACTGTGATACTCACGTATTTTTAGGAAGTAACTCACAAAAAACAGTTGAGTATTTTTCAAAAGCTTTAGGAGAAAAAACAATAAGTCATAATAGTGTATCTGTAAACAGAGATAGAACATATTATAGAACAGGTATGAGTTATTCTGACCAAATTATGGCAAGAGCGTTAATGACACCAGATGAGCTTAGAAGAATGGATAATGATTTATGTATAATCTTTGAAAAAGGAATAAGACCTATAAAAGCAAAGAAATTCTATTATTTTAAACATCCAATGGCTAAAAAATTGAGAGAATGTGAAATTAGCCATAATGATATTGGAGATATAGATAGAGGAACTTGGAGAAAATATAATCCATATAATCCTTATGTGGAAGAAACGGGAAAAGAAGATAAGACTAAAGATTTAAAAATAGAATCATTAGACGACTTGTTTGAAGAAGATGTAGAAGAACCTAAAAAAGAGACTGTTACAGTTGGAGCAAATTTGAAGGATAATAAAAATGGGAAATTTTTAGATGAAGAAAAAGAAGACATACCAGATGTATTACCTTTAGAACAAGAACAGGAAGAAGAATATGATTTACAAAAAGAACTTGAGGCGAAATTTGATGAATTGTTTGGCAATGATGATGAAAATTAAAAGAAGTTTTGTAATTTTACAAAACTTCTTTTAATTTAATCTTCTTCTCCTTTTAATTTTTCAGCTCTATCAGCAGCAATTAAATTATCTATCATTTCATCTAAATCTCCATTTAAGAAATTTTCAAATTGATATACACTCATACCAATTCTGTGGTCAGTAATACGTCCTTGAGGATAATTATAAGTACGAATTTTTTCACTTCTATCTCCTGAACCAATTTGAGATTTTCTAGCATTTGCAATTTCGGAATCTTGTTTTGATTTTTCTATATCATATAATCTTGACTTTAGTAGATTCATTGCATATTCTCTATTTTGTAATTGAGAACGCTGAGTTTGACATTCAGCTACTAGTCCTGTAGGAATATGGATTAGTCTTACGGCAGAAGAAGTTTTATTAATATGTTGTCCACCTGCTCCAGAAGACCTAAATACTTCCATTTTTATATCAGCTGGATTTATATCTATTTCAACATCTTCGACAACTGGAAGAACAGCGACAGTAGCAGTTGAAGTATGTATCCTTCCACTACTTTCTGTATCTGGAACTCTTTGAACTCTA
>CANQRS010000023.1 GCA_947626295.1 uncultured Clostridia bacterium | reverse complement strand
GTATTTGTGTTTGGCTAGTCTTTTTTGACTAGTCTTATTTTTTTTCGATTTTGCCACGAAAAATTTAACTCATATTAAAAAAATAGGGGGTTATTGACAAATATATACAAAATGATATAATTTGAATGTAGAAAGGAATGTGATTTATATGAAGTTTATATTAGCATCTGGTTCTGCAAGAAGAAAAGAATTGTTACAATTAATTGTTCCAGAGTTTGAAGTAATAGTAAGTGGTGTGGAAGAAAAGATGGAGGAAGGACTTACATTGCAAGAGCAAGTTGCAAATTTAGCACATATTAAGGCAAAATATGTATATGACCATACAGCTGGGGATAGAATAGTGATAGGTTCAGATACAATGGTTACTAAAAATGGAGAAATATATGGTAAGCCTAAAAATAGAGAAGATGCGAAGAAGATGTTAAAGGAATTAACAAGTGGAGATAGAAAACATACAGTAATGACAGGTTTGAGTATAATAATAGAAAAAAATGGAGAATATAAAGAATATAAAACTTATGATGAAGCAGAAGTGTATTTTACTGATATGACAGATGAGGAAATTGAGAAATGGATAGATACTGGAAAAGCCTTAGATAAAGCAGGAGCATACGCTATACAAGAGGAATTTATAGTATTTGTAGATAGAATAGAAGGAAATTATGCAACAGTTATAGGTTTTCCGACTCATAAAGTATATCAAATAATAAAAGAATATTTGTAAAAACATTGACAAAAATATAGTTTAGGTAGTATAATAATAAAATAATAAAATTGCGTAGAAGATGCAAAGATGTTAAAGGTTACTATAAGAGAGTAAGGGTCAGAGGCTGAGAGCCCTTTTAGCAAACATAACAAATCGAAACACATTGGAGCAATAAAAAGAGAGGAAAGTAAAAACTTTCAAGTTAGGGTGGCACCGCGGATAAGAGATATTCGTCCCTGCAATTATTTTGCAGAGGACGTTTTTTGTGTTAAAAAATGTCCTTAGAGCAAAGATATATAAGAAAGGATTGTGAATAAAATGAATGAGTACAGAACACATAATTGTAATGAAATCAGTTTAGAAGATGTAGGGAAAAAAGTTAGAATAGCTGGTTTTGTTGATACAATTAGAGATTTAGGCGGAGTAGTGTTTTTGGATATAAGAGATATGTATGGAATAACACAGGTAGTAACATCAGCAGATGGAGAAGATGTTGATTTTGCATCACATATTCCATTAGAATCATCAGTTACTGTATATGGAACTGTAAGAAAGAGGAGCGAGGAAACAGTAAATCTAAAATTAAAAACAGGAAAAGTTGAGATTTTTATTGAAGAAATAAAGATATTAGGAAAGAGAACACAGAATTTACCTTATGAAGTAAATAGTAATCAAGAAATAAGAGAGGATTTAAGATTAAAATATAGATTTTTAGACTTGAGAAGTGATAAATTAAAAAATAATTTAATATTAAGAGCAAAGGTATTACAATTTTTAAGAAATGAAATGATTAAACAAGGATTTTTAGAGGTTCAAACACCAATACTTACAAGTTCATCACCAGAAGGTGCAAGAGATTATTTAGTTCCAAGTAGGGTTCATAAGGGTAAGTTTTATGCTTTACCACAAGCGCCTCAACAATTTAAACAATTATTAATGGTATCTGGTATAGATAAGTATTTTCAAATTGCACCTTGTTTTAGAGATGAAGATGCAAGAGCAGATAGAGCACCTGGGGAGTTTTATCAGTTAGATATGGAAATGGCATACGCAACACAAGAAGATGTGTTTTCAGTAATAGAGCCAGTAATGTATAATACATTTAAAGAATTTTCAGGAAAAGAAGTTACAAAATATCCATTCCCAAGAATTAAATATAAAGATGCTATGTTAAAATATGGTACAGATAAACCAGATTTAAGAAATCCTTTAGAAATAGTGGATGTAACAGATGTATTTGAAAATATAGATTTAAGAGCATTTGCGGGAAAGATAGTAAGGATAATTTCAACACATAATGTAGGAGACCAGCCAAGAAGTTTCTTTGAGGGTATGACAGATTATGCTATAAAAGATTTAAAAGCAAAAGGATTAGCGTGGCTTAGAATAATGGAAGATGAAAGTTTCCAAGGACCTATAGCAAAGTTGATTCCAGATGAAGCAAGAAAAGAAATGTTAAAAAGAACAAATTCTTCATCAGGAGATTGTTTATTCTTTATAGCAGAGGTTCCTGGAGTAGTAGAGAAATTAGCAGGTCAAATAAGAGATGAATTGGGAAGAAGATTAGGACTTATAGACGAGAGTAAAATAGAATTTTGCTGGATAGTAGATTTCCCAATGTATGAAATAAATGAACAAGGAAAATTAGATTTTTCTCATAATCCATTTTCAATGCCACAAGGTGGAATGGAAGCATTAAAGCAAAAAGACCCATTAGATATTTTGGCATATCAATATGATATTGTTTGTAATGGTATAGAGTTGGCTTCAGGTGCAGTTAGAAATCATAATATAGATATTATGATTGAGGCATTTGAAAAAGTAGGATATACAAAGCAAGATATAGAATCAAGATTTGGCGCATTGTTTACAGCTTTCCAATTTGGTGCACCACCACACGCTGGAATTGCACCTGGATTTGATAGAATGCTTATGATTTTAACTGGTGCGGAAAATATTAGAGAAGTTATAGCATTCCCTCTAAATAGTAAAGCAGAAGATGTTATGATGGGAGCACCAGGAAATGTAACAAGAGAACAATTAAGAGAAATTCATATTAGAGTAGAAGAAGATAAATAAGGAGATGATTGTATGAAGGTAAGTAAAGAAGAATTATTGCATATTGCAAATTTAGCTCAATTAAATTTAAAAGAAGAGGAAATTGGAAATTATTTGCAAAATTTAGAGGAAATTTTGAATTTTGCTAATATTGTAAATAATGCACCTGTTGATGAATTAGATATTACTATAGGTGCAAATGAGGCAAAAAATGTATTTAGAAAAGATGAGGTTAAAGTGTTTGAGGATAATGAAGCACTACTTGCAAATGCGGTTAGTAAGGAGCTTAATATGTTTAAGATTCCAAAGGTTATTCAATAGCTTGAAATTTATAAGTATAAGGAGGAGTAGGTTAATGAATATAATAGATTTAACAGTTAATGAGTTACAAGAAAAATTGAAAAATAAAGAATTGACGATTAAAGAGATTACTCAAGCTTATGTTGATAGGATTAATGAAAAAGAAAAAGATGTGGAGGCATTTGTTACAACATTAACAGATGAGGCATTAAACAAAGCTGAAGAGATTCAAAAGAAAATAGACGAAGGCGAAATAAATGGAGATTTAGCAGGAATTCCAATAGGAATAAAAGATAATATAAATACAAAAGGTGTAAAAACAACTTGTAGTTCAAAGATGCTTGAAAATTTTGTTTCACCTTATGATGCAACAGTAATGCAAAAAATAAATTCTGAGAATATGATAAATTTAGGGAAATTAAATATGGACGAATTTGCAATGGGTAGTTCAACAGAAACATCATATTTTAAAACTACAAAAAATCCGTGGGACTTAAATAGAGTTCCTGGAGGCTCATCAGGAGGAAGTGCAGCAGCAGTTGCAAGTGGAATGGTTCCTTGGGCTTTAGGTAGTGATACCGGAGGTTCTATTAGACAGCCAGCAAGTTTTTGTGGAGTTGTAGGGTTAAAGCCTACTTATGGTTTAGTTTCAAGATATGGGTTAGTAGCATTTGCATCTTCACTTGACCAAATTGGACCAATAACAAAAGATGTAAAAGATGCTGCAATATTGTTAAACTTGATTGCAGGGTATGATGAAAAAGATACAACATCTGTAAATATGGAGAAAAAGGATTATGTTAAAGCTTTAACAGGAGATGTAAAAGGGTTAAAAATAGGAGTTCCAAAAGAATTTTTCGGAGAAGGAATAAATGAAGAGGTTAAAAATTCTTTGAAGGAGGCAATAAATAAATATAAAGAATTAGGAGCAGAAGTAGAGGAATTTTCTCTTAATGTTGCAGAATATGCTTTAGCTACTTATTATATAATTGCTTGTGCAGAGGCTAGTTCAAATCTTGGTAGGTTTGATGGAATTAGATACACATATAGAACATCAGAATTTAAAGATTTAAAAGAGTTATTTAAAAAATCTAGAAGTGAAGGTTTTGGAGATGAGGTAAAAAGAAGAATTATTCTTGGAACTTATGTGCTTTCATCAGGATATTATGATGCTTATTATAAAAAAGCTCAAAAGGTTCGTACAATGGTTATGAATGAATTTAATAAAGGTTTTGAAAAGTATGATGTAATACTTACACCTACTTCTCCAACAGTAGCATTTGGAATAGGAGAAAAATCTGGAAATCCATTAGAAATGTATTTAGCAGATATTTGTACAGTATCTATTAATATAGCTGGGGTACCAGGAATATCAATTCCTTGTGGAGTAGATAGTAATGGTATGCCTATAGGAATGCAAATTGTAGGAAATAAATTTGAGGAAGAAAAGATATTAAATGTAGCATATACACTTGAAAAAGAAATCAAATTTAGAGAAAAATATAAGCCAGAATTTAAAAAATAAAGTTAAGGGAGGAAATAAAATTGTCAAGAGAAGAATATGAATCAGTAATTGGATTAGAAGTACACGCAGAATTATCAACTAAAACAAAAATATTTTGTAGTTGTCCAACAAAATTTGGGGCAAGCCCTAATACACAAACTTGTCCAATATGTATGGCAATGCCTGGAACATTACCAGTATTAAACGAAAAAGTTGTAGAGTATGCTGTAAAAGCAGGATTGGCCACAAATTGTACAATATCTAAAGATAGCAAAAATGATAGAAAAAATTATTATTATCCAGACTTACCAAAATCATATCAAATATCACAATATGATAAGCCTTTATGTGAAAATGGATATATAGAAATAGACACAAAAAATGGTAAAAAGAAGATTAGGATTTTAAGAATCCATATAGAAGAAGATGCTGGAAAGTTAAATCACGATGATTTTGGTGGAGGAAGCTTAGTGGACTTAAATAGAGCAGGTGTGCCACTTATAGAGATTGTTTCTGAGCCAGATATTTCTTCAAGCGAGGAAGCAGAAGCATATTTGAGAAAATTAAAGGCAATATTAGAATATATAGAGGTTTCAGATTGTAAGATGCAAGAAGGTTCATATAGAGCAGATGTCAATGTTTCTGTAAAGAAGAAAACAGATGAAAAATTAGGAACTCGTACAGAAATGAAAAATATGAACTCTTTTAGAAGTATTACAAGGGGAATTGATTATGAGATAGATAGACAAATAGATTTACTTGAAGATGGTAAACAAGTGGAACAACAATCTTTGAGATGGGACGATGTATCTGGTAAAACATTTTCTATGAGAGATAAAGAAGATGCACAAGATTATAGATATTTTCCAGACCCTGATTTAGTTGCTATAAGATTATCTAATGAGTATGTGGAGAATATTAGAAAAAATCTACCAGAACTTCCAGAAAAGAGAAGAGAAAGATATTTGAATGAGTATAAGATGACGGAAAAGGAAACAGATATTATAGTATCTTCAAAGTATTTGTCTGATTTATTTGAAGAAGCAGCCGATATTTGTAAAAATAGAAAGGCTGTTAGTAACTGGATTATCTCAGATATTTCAAGAATTTTAAATGAAAAAGAATTGGAGCCTGCAGATATACCATTTACTGCTGAACAATTAGCACATTTAGTTATGATTATTGACAAAGGTACGATAAGTTCAAGTATAGGTAAAAAGGTACTTGAGGAGTTATTTGAAAACCCAAGAGAGCCAGAGGATATTGTAAAAGAGAAAGGTTGGGTACAAATTTCAGATGAAGGAGAAATAAAGAAAATTGTTGCAGAGATATTGGCAAATAATCAGCAGTCAGTTAGTGATTATAAAGCAGGAAAAGATAAAGCTTTAGGATTTTTAGTAGGGCAAGCAATGAAGGCGACTAAAGGTAAAGCAAATCCTCAATTACTTAATAAGTTATTTATTGAAGAATTAAAAAAATAAGGAGCTTGTTGTTTGGGGAAAATTAAAAAGCGATGAATAATATTGATTATTTGTCGCTTTTTAATTTGAATTTATAATATTTGTTTTCTTATCGTATCAACAGCGATTCCAGATACTATGAAATCAGCAGATAGATAAAGACTAAGTTCAAAAATCAAAATACCTATTTGGTAAATTAAAGTGTTATGTATAAAAAATAAATATGTTGTAAGTACTGATATAGAAAGCATTAATAGTATAAAACAAAATTTTAGACCGTTCTGCATAATTTTTATAATCTTTTTATCTAATTTTTTAAAATTATTTTTTATCTTTTTAAAACAAAAATTTATTAGAATCATAGCAAACCTCCATATATAAAATATAATTAAGGGTTACATAATTAATAATAACACAAAAAATATGCACAAGCAAATGAAATTTTTGGTAGTTTATATATTGAAATTAAACATAGGTATTGCCATAATAAATAAAAATGTATAAAATGCAGCGATAATTCCGTGAAGAAGTTTTCCTATAATATAAGGTTTGATTGATAAATCTGTTTTTGATGTAATGCTAAGTACTTGCAAGAAAATTGAAATACCACCAAAGCCTAATAAAAAAGCGGTCAATATTATATTTATAGAAATAGCTTTTATTTTGATTGCAGAAATTGCATTAATGCCATTTGTAATTTCTAAAAAGCCAGTAATAAGTGGGCTGATAAAACTAGTAGGAATATGTAATATGTTAAAACTAGGTATTAACATATTAGAAATGGTATTAATTAAATTACTTGCTTTTAATATAGAAATTATAACTGAAAATAAAACTATAAAGCCACCAATCATAAAAATAGTAGAGGTTGCGTTTTTTATACTTTCAGCCATAATTTCACCTAGATTAGAAAAAGATACTTTAGATGTAGATTTATTATTAAAGTAGTTTACAGAATTATATTTAGGAGTATTACAATCTTTCTTCCAAAACTTAAATATAAAGCCTACAGTAATAGATGCAAGTATATGTGTAATAAAAAGTAAGATGCCAATAGTAGAGCTGCCAAACATACTTATCCCAACAGTCCCAATAATAAATAAAGGACCTGAATTATTTGTAAAACTAAGGAGTCTTTCACATTCAATTTTACTTAAAGTATTATTTTTTCTAAAGTTTGTAGCAATATTTGCACCAGTAGGGTAGCCACTAATAATTCCCATAATAAATGCGTAAAATCCTTCGCCACCAATATTGAATAATGGTCTCATAATAACATTAAAAAATTTCCCTAAAATATATGTGATATTAGTTCGAGATAATAGTTCTGTAGCTATGAAAAAGGGAAAAAGGGAGGGAACAACAGATGTTGCCCATAAATTTAACCCAGATTTTGCGGCAGATAAATTAGATGATGAAAATAAAACTAAACATATAGTAAAGGTTACAAATATTAATGGTAAAGTATAATTTTTAATTTTTATAACTAAAAAATGTATATTATTCAATTATTTTACTCCCTTCTATAAATATTTACATATCAAAATTTTTCTCTAACTTTAATAATTTTCTTAGACTTAATGTTAAGTTTAAAATTTCACTTATAAAAATAGATATTACAAATCCTTTGATTCCTAAAATAGGAACAAAGAAGAAAATAAAAGTAGTACTAACAACTAAATCTATAATATTTATAACCATAACATTTGTCTGTGCATCAAGACCTTTTAAAATATTATCTATAATGATATCAACATACATAAATGGAATTAAGGGAGCAAATAATTTTATATATATTCCAACTTCACTATTGTTATATATAATTATGCCTAAATTATCGCCAAATATCATAAAAAATGTTGTTAATAAACACGCAAAAAGGAAAGAGCCAATTAATAGCTTGTCAGTGTACATTCTAATTTTCGGGTAATCTTCTTTTACATAATACCTAGAAAACTCTGGAATCAAGAGACTTGCTATTGCAATTAAAAAAGTCGATGGAAACATCACTATTGGCAAAGCCATTCCAGATATAATTCCATAATCACTTAATGCTTCATTTATATTTTTTCCATTCTTTTGTAAACTAGATGGAATAATTAATTGTTTTACAGTTGAAATTCCTGACTTTATACAAGAGGTTAAAGAAACAGGAATTAATATTCTAAAAATTCTAAATAAAAAGTTATTAGAAGAATTTATCTTTAGTTTAGAAAAATGATAGTTTATATCAAATATATATATTAGAATGGAATATAAAAAGGAAACAATTTCAGAAATTACATCTCCTAAAATTAGTGCAAAGCATATTTTTTCAAGCGAATTATCTGTTACATATAAGTTAAATAGAATTATGGTAGCAATAAGTTTGGAGATTTGCTCTAAAAATTGTCCGGCTACAGTTTTATAAACCCTTCTAACAGCCATAAAATATCCTGATATTGCAGATGATACAGATATGAAGGGCAATGAAATACAAATTAAATATACTATATTTTCGCTGACTTTGTTTTCAAAACAGTATTTTACAATAAAGTCAGAGTGAGTATAAAAAATAAGACTTGCAAATAAAGCAAATATTAAACTAATTTTTATACAATTATTTGCAGACTTTCTAACTCCTAAATCATTACCTAGGGTAAATTCTTCTGCAACTACCCTCATACAAGAAATATTTATACCAGATGAAGCTAAGGTAATTCCAAAAATGTATGTTACCATAATTAATTGAAATACACCTAGTGCTTCAGTTGATATTTTATTTGAAACATATATATTAAATATTAATTTAATAATTTGAAGGATAAAGGAGCTTGCTATTACAAGGATTGAATTGAAAAAGAATATTTTTAATCTTTTCAAATTTTATCACCGATTAAATATATTCAATGTTTTCAAATTTTATGAAAAGTTTTAATAACGGCATCAAAAAAACTGGTATGTTATACCAGCTTCTATTCGTAAAGTAAAGTAATCTTTTTACCTTTTTTTTGTATAAAGCCTTCTTCTTTTAGATGAGCAAGTTCTCTCATCATTGCACTCCTATCAATACTTAAGTAGTCAGCTAAATCAGTAAGAGAGAAGGGTAGAGTAAAAGATTTACTTAAGTTTTTATTTGATAAAATTTCAAAATAAGATAGTAATTTATCTCTAATATTTTTTTTGGTCAAAAGTTCTATTCTTGTATTTAATTTGACAGTTTGATTTAATATAAGAGTGTGAAGATTTTGGGAAAATTCGGAATGTATTTTGCAATTAGTTTTACATTTTTTTAGTATTACATTGTAAGTAAAAAAAAGGACTTCACAATCAGATTTTGCTAAAACAAATAATTCATTATTTGTATTTGCAGGATATAAACTTTCTCCAAAAATTTCATTTGATGATATATGACCTATTATAGTTTTGTTACCATTAAAATCATATCTTATTAATTCAGCTTCACCATTTAATAAAATACACATCTGATTTCTTTTTTCTATGTAAGTTGTAACCGTTTCGCCTCTAGCAAAAGAGCGACTGGAAACCTTCAAACAGTTGGAATTTAGGGATTTAAAAAAATTTAAAATTTCTAATTCAGTAGGCATAAGCTTTTCCACCTTTCAAAAAAAATATATCACAACTTTGTTGCAAATGCAACAGAAATTTAAAAAATTAAATATATAATGAAGATAAATTATATCTAAGATAATTTAAAAAATTTGGGGAAGGAATGAGGTAATAAAGATGAAAGTAATAAAAAGGGACGGAAGAATTGTAGATTTTGATAAGAGTAAAATAAAACTAGCAATAGAAAAGGCAAATAAAGAAGTGTCAAGAAAGGAAAAAGCATCAAAAGATGATATAAATACAATTATAGAATATATAGAAGAATTAAATAAAAAAAGAATTTTAGTAGAAGATATTCAAGATATAATAGAACAAAAATTAATGGAACTAGGAAAATATGAATTAGCTAAAAAATATATAGTATATAGATATACAAGAGCATTAGTAAGAAAGAGTAATACAACAGATGAATCAATATTAGGGTTGATAAGAAACAGCAACAAAGATGTAATGGAGGAAAACTCTAACAAAAATGCAGTAATGGCATCTACTCAAAGAGATTTAATAGCAGGAGAAGTTTCAAAAGATTTAACAAAGAGAATTTTATTACCAGAGAAAATAACAAAGGCGTGGGAAGAAGGAGTATTACATTTCCACGATGGAGATTATTTTATTCAACCAATATTTAATTGTTGCTTGATAAATATAGGAGATATGCTAGATAATGGTACAGTAATGAATGGAAAAATGATAGAAAGTCCAAAAAGTTTCCAAGTAGCGTGTACTGTTACAACACAAATAATAGCAGCTGTTGCAAGTAATCAATATGGTGGACAATCTGTAGATTTAATCCATTTAGGAAAATATCTAAGAAAAAGTAAAGATAAATTTACAAAAGAAATTAAGGAAACATTGTCAGGTGATGTTGATGAAAAGACAATAGAAAAACTTGTAAATAAAAGATTAAAGACAGAATTAAGTGCAGGAGTACAAACAATACAATATCAAATAAATACATTAATGACAACAAATGGACAATCTCCTTTTGTAACTTTATTCTTACATTTAGACCCAGAAGATGAATATGTAGAAGAAAATGCAATGATAATAGAAGAAGTTTTAAAACAAAGATATCAGGGAATTAAAAATTCGGCTGGAGTATATATAACACCTGCATTCCCAAAACTTGTATATGTATTAGATGAGTTTAATTGCTTAAAAGGTGGAAAATATGATTACTTAACAAAACTTGCTGTAAAATGTTCAGCAAAAAGAATGTATCCAGATTATATATCTGCAAAGAAGATGCGTGAAAATTATGAAGGAAATGTATTTAGCCCAATGGGTTGCAGAAGCTTTTTAGCACCTTGGAAAGATGAAAATGGAGAATATAAATTTGAAGGAAGATTTAATCAAGGAGTTGTAAGTATCAATTTACCACAGGTTGGAATTGTTGCAGATGGAGACGAAGAAAAGTTCTGGAAAGAATTAGATGCTAGACTTGAACTATGTAAAGAAGCATTAATGTGCAGACACTATGCTTTGCTTGGAACATCAGCAGATATTAGTCCTGTACACTGGAGATATGGAGCAATTTCAAGATTAAATCCTGGAGAAAAAATAGATAAATTGCTATATGGTGGATATTCTTCAATTTCTTTAGGATATATAGGAATATATGAACTTACTAAAGTAATGAAGGGTGTTTCACATACTGAGCCAGAAGGTCACGATTTTGCAATAAGGGTTATGAAACATTTAAAAGAAACAGTAGAAAGATGGAAAAAAGAAACAAATATAGGTTTTGCTTTATATGGTACACCTGCAGAGAGCTTATGCTATAGATTTGCTCGTATTGATAAAGAAAGATTTGGTACAATAGAAGATGTTACAGATAAGGGATATTATACAAATTCTTATCACGTTGATGTAAGGGAAAAAATTAATGCTTTTGATAAATTAAAGTTTGAAAGTGAGTTCCAAAACTTGTCTTTAGGTGGAGCAATATCTTATGTAGAAATACCAAATATGAAAAATAATATACCAGCATTAGAAGAATTAGTAAAATTTATATATGATAATATTCAGTATGCAGAATTTAATACAAAATCTGATTATTGTCACGAATGTGGTTTTGATGGTGAAATAAAAATAAATGAAAAAAATGAATGGGAATGTCCTCAATGTGGAAATAAAGACCATTCAAAATTAACTGTTGTTAGACGTACTTGTGGATATTTAGGTGAGAATTTTTGGAATGTAGGTAAGACTAAGGAAATAAAAGCAAGAGTTTTACATTTGTAAAGTATATATAAGTAAAATGCTATGTTCTGTATAGATAGAATATGGCATTTTATGTTTTTGGAGGGAAGATATGTTTATAACAATACAAGATAGTGTAATAAGCGAGATTGTGGAGAAAAAATCGAAATTTATAGCGAATGTATTTTATGTTGAAACAAAGGAAGAGGCTGAAACGAAGATAAAGGAATTGAAAAAGAGATATTTTGATGCAAGGCATAATTGTAGTAGTTATAGAGTTTTGGAAGAGAATAATGTAATAGAAAAAGCGAATGATGATGGAGAACCTTCTGGAACGGCAGGTGCACCAATGTTAAATATTTTGAAAAAAAATAATTTGTGTAATATTCTAGTAGTTGTAACTAGATATTTTGGAGGAATTTTATTGGGAACAGGAGGCTTAGTGAGAGCATATTCGGAGGTGACAATTAATGCTATAGAGTCTGCTAAAAAGGTGCAAATTTGTTCTGGAAAACAATATGAGGTTAAAGTGGATTATGGCAATTTGGAGAATTTGAAATATTATTGTAGAAAAAATAATATAAACATATCTAATGTAGAATATTTGAAAGATATTGTTTGTAATTTAGACGTTAAAAATGATGATATACCTAAGTTTTTAAAGGATATTGAAAAAAGAAATATTAATATATTAGAATATAAAGAGATATGTAATAAATATATAAAAGAAATTGTGGAAGAAAAATGAAAAAAATAAAAAATGGAAAAATTTTCCAAAAAACTATTGCTTTTTAGATTAACTTATACTATAATAAAAATTGTAAAATTTTTACAATTTTTTATATAGGAGGATAAAGCTGTGAAAGAGAAAATTACGGTATTAATTGCAGATGACAATCAAGAATTTAGCAAAACACTAGCAACATATCTAGGAAATGAAGAGGATATGGAAATAGTGGGAATAGCAAAAGACGGAATCGAAGCAGTACAACAGGTAGAAGAATTATCACCAGACGTAGCAATAATAGATGTTATAATGCCACATTTAGATGGATTAGGAGTATTAGAAAGAATAAGTAATAATATAAGAAGAATGCCAATTTGTATTATGTTGTCAGCAGTAGGTCAAGACAAAATAACGCAGAAAGCTGTTGCGTTAGGAGCAGATTACTATGTAGTAAAACCATTTGACATTGAATTATTAATAAAGAGGATTAGGGAGATAAAGAATTTTAAACCTACTCCAAATAATAATTTTATTGCAAAAGAAAGTAGTAGACAGTACATACAGATAAATACTGAAAGGAAGGATTCAGATAATTTAGAAGCAATGGTAACTAATATCATACACGAGGTTGGTGTACCAGCACATATTAAAGGATATCAATATTTAAGGGAAGCAATTATGATGGTAGTAAATGATATTGATGTAATTAATCAGATTACTAAGAGTTTATATCCACAAATTGCTCAAAGATTTGAAACTACTCCCTCAAGAGTAGAAAGGGCAATACGTCACGCAATAGAAGTTGCGTGGGGTAGAGGAGAGCCTACTATAATGGAAAATATTTTTGGATATACAGTTTCGGCTGCAAAAGGAAAGCCAACAAATAGCGAATTTATTGCAATGATTGCAGATAAATTAAGATTAGAGTTAAAAAGTGCATAGACTATAAGATAAAACCTAATTTTGTATTTATTGGAAAATAATAAATATAAAAAGGTTTTATTTTTTTATGTACAAAAATAAAAAAATGTGATAATATAATTTGTGATAACTATACTATAAAATTAATAAGAAACAAAAGGTGAGAAAAATGACAGCGGTATTAATCGAAAAAATAAAAGATACGGTATCAAACAAAGAAGGGAAGAAAGTAAGAGAATCTAATTTTGAATTGCTTAGAATAGTAAGTATGTTCGGAATAATTTTGCATCATTTGGCAACACATTCTGGTGTGTTAAGCAGATTGGCTATAAATTGTAATAGATGTGTAACAGTTTTTATAAATATGTTTGGAAAAATGGGGGTTGTGTGCTTTATCCTGATTTCAGGATATTTTATGGTAAACTCAAAATTTAAAATAAAGAAGCTGATATCTTTATATGTTGAGATGATGTTCTATTCTATAGTGATTTTTCTGATTTTTTTAAAATTGAATTTGATAGACTATTCAGATGATTTTTTAAAGAAAACACTATATCCAGTTACAAGCGAGACATATTGGTTTATGGGGTCATATATTTTACTCTACATAATTTCACCATTGCTTAATAAAATCATAAACAAAAGTACTAAATCTCAATTTCAAAAAATAATAGTAGTATTTGTAATTATATTTTCTATAATACCATTTATTATGCGATATGAAATAGGAACTATTTTGGAATTAGGATATTTTTCGTGTATATATTTTATTGGCGCATATATAAGAAAATATGATGTTCAGATTGATAGAAAAATCTTAATAAAAGGGCTATTAATAATCTTGGCAGTATTAGTTTCGATAACATTTTATTGTGCGTTTAGGGCTACAAGAAATCCTATACTAATTTTGTGGATGTTCTATTTTGAAGAATTACATTGTGTATTTGTATTATTTTTGGCAATTTTTATATTTTTAATATTTAGAACAATAAAGCTAAAAAGTGCAGTAATAAATTTGTTAGCTGAAAATTGCTTTGCTGTATATTTGCTACACGATAATTTTTTTGTAAGGAATATTATATGGAAAGATGTATTTCATATCAAGGAGTTATATCAAATGAATCCAATTATTTATATATTATCGATTATTTTGATTCCATTTATAATATATATAGTTGGTATTTCTATTGAAGCATTACGAAGAAAATTATTCGGTTTTATTGGCAAATTATTTAATCGTTTGAAGAAAAAGAGTGGAAACGTAATTGATATTCAATAATAAAATATCGAAAAACAATAACAAAATATTGACAAACAATAAAAAATGTTATATAATATCTTCATAATATAAATTATGGAGGTATTTTTTTATGAAGATAATAGGAGAAGATGGATTAGGAAACATACTAAAGAAATTTTTACAAGTATGTTTTGTTTTAGGAATTGTAATTTTAATTTTATTACCATTTTTGTTAAAAGATTTTGGAGTTAGTTTAAATGCTAGTTTTTTGATAATTTATCCAAATGGGATAGTTTTATTAGTAATAGTGAAAAAATTTATAGAATTATTTAGAAGTTTAAAAGACAACAATCCTTTTTGTGATAAAAATGTAAAGATATTAAAGTTTACAGGAAATAGTGCATTAGTAGGAGCGATTTTATGGTTATTGGATTTGATTTATGCAATAGTATTAGTAAAGATTAGTGATATAGTTATTATAATGTTTTTAGCATTCTTATTTGTACTATTTTTGGGAGTATCAATAGCATTATATATTTTATCTGAATTGCTAAAAGAAGCAACAGAATATAAAAAAGAGAATGAACTAACAATATAAGAGGTGAAAAAAAATGATAATAGTAAATTTAGATGTAATAATGGCAAAGAAAAAAATATCATCTTCGGAATTAGCCTATAAAGTTGGAATAACTCCAGCAAACCTATCAATTTTAAAAACAAATAAGGGAAAGGCAATACGATTTTCAACATTAGACAAAATATGTAAAGTTTTAAACTGTAAACCTGGAGATATATTAGAATATAGAGAAGGTGATGAAGAAAATGATTGATATATTTATAGTAGCAATAATATTGAGTATATGGGGAGTAACATTATTTTTTGGAAAAAGTATAGGGTTGTCTATGTGTTTATTTACTATACCTTTAGTTTGCTTTATAGTGTATATTTTAAAGAATAATGGTAAAAAGATAAATGAAAAATCTAAGATGTTAATAATCCCAATAGTACTTTTATCAAGTACATATTTTATATTTAATAATGCGTTTTTCAAGATAATTAATTTATTTCTTATACCAATATTGATTAGTATAATGATTTTAGAGATTTTTCAGGAAAAAATAAAAGCAAATAAAATATGGAGTATATTTTTTAAACCTTTAAGCTTAAAAAGAGAAACTATGGGATTAATTAAAAAAGGGCTTAATGTAAATTTCAAGAAGGATAACACAAAGAATATAGAAAGAATTGCAAAATCAATTTGTATAACTATACCATTAGTTTGGATAATAATAATGTTATTGTCATCTGCAGATGATATATTTGGAAGTTTGTTTTCAGGAATATTTGAAAATATGTTATTAGCAATTAGTAGAATAAAGATATCAGAGACGGCAATTAAATTTATTATTATGGTATGTGCCTTTGTGTACTTTTCGTGCTTCTTTTATCATATTGCTTTTAAATATAAAAAAGAGGAAGAAAATGAGGTTGCAATATCAAAGGCAAAAGATAATTTTACTATAAAAATGATATTAGGGGCATTAAATATAATTTATCTTATATTCTGTATAATTCAGGTAAAATCATTATTTATTGGAGATACTAATATAAATTACTCGGAATATGCAAGAAAAGGATTTTTTCAATTAATGATAGTGTCAGTTATAAATTTAGTTACTATATTAGTTGCTAAAAGAAACGAGTATAAAAATGATACTAAATATATAACTAGTATGTGTTTAGTTATGATTTTATTTACATTCATTATATTATTGTCAGCAACATATAGAATGTATCTTTATGAAAGTGCTTATGGTTACACATTTTTGAGATTATTGGTATATTGCAGTTTATTTACAGAGGCGATTTTGTTAATACCAACAATTTTATATATAATGGATAAAAAAATAAATCTTCCAAGTACATATTTTGCTATAATATTAACAGTATATATATGTATGAATTTTGCAAATTTTGATTATGTAATAGCAAAGAGAAATGTAGATAGATATATGGAAACAGGAAAATTAGATATGTTTTATTTAGAAACAGCAACTGGGACAGATGCTGTACAGCAAATAAATAGGATAGTAGAAACAACAAATAATTTAAGTTTAAAGAGAGAAGCTAGGGAATATTTAATTGATTTATATGAAGAAATAGATAAGATGGATTTTAGAGATTTTAATATTTCTAAAGCTTATGCTCAATATTTAGTTGAAAAATCTAATTTTATGTGGTATAATAGTTACCATAATTAATATTGCATTAGTGAAAATTCATAAAGGAGGAAAGATGGGAATTTCATTGCGAGAGTTCTGGGTGGCAATGGATATGCTGGGAACAGCAAAATTATCGACTACTGACCATCGGTTTGAAGACGGTAAAGTATCATATTTTGTGAATGGGCAGGAATTTGTTCATTCTGGTTCACAGTATGTTTATATGCCGAAAGGAGACAAGATAACTAAAGAGTTCAAGAAAAAAGTATTGCAGGAATTTAATTTAACGCAGCCTAATGATGAGAAAAATTTGGTAGTAGGTGGAATCTGTTCTGTTGAAGCTTTATTAACGATTGCTTTAATGCTTGAAGGTAGATATAGCAAGGAATTAGTGGAAACACTTACAAACAAGACTTATCAGAGAATATTTGAGGTATTTAAGGTTAAAGAGTTTAATGTTACTTGTGATGTTCAGTTACCTGAAATGGAGCAGTTGCGTAATCTTCTCAAAAAATACGATAGTTTAGTAAATCCATTAAACAATAGTAATTACAATTTCAAAGCACCAAGTGAAATGTTCGAAAACATCGATAAGAAAGTTATTGATTATGAATTGCCTTACGATAGAGAATTATGTTTATCGGTCTATGATGACTTCGGATTTGAAACGTGTACAATGTTCCAGACCTTTTCCGAAGGACAGTTTTATAATTGTGAGTTTGAACTTGACGAATTGGAAACTTTGAGAATAAAGCATTATTATTATGCAAAGTGTAATAGCTGTGTTACAAATGAAGTAATTAGTGTATATTATGAAGAAGGTGGATTGTTCGGAATAATTGATGTAGCAATTAGTTTAAAAACAGGTAGAATTCTTTGGGGTGTCCCAGGAAGAGAGGGGTTAGTTGCAAAAAAAGAAGATTTAATGATTATTGTCGGTTACTTGAATTTAGCTATGAAAATGATTGAACGGGATATTATCAGTGAAATGACTGTTTAAAGTTTAAACTGAAATGAATTTTTGCGGCACAGTATCCAAATGGATACTGTGCTTTAAAAAATAATTGAAAAATATAATGTAATGTGTTATAGTTATTACGGAGGAATTAATATAAGTGGAAAAATATCAAGAAATAGAAAGAGGGATAATTACAAATTATAGAAAAAGATTATGGTCAAAATTTGTAAAAGGGATAAAAGAGTTTGAAATGATTAAGACTGGAGATAAAATTGCTGTATGTATATCAGGAGGAAAAGATTCTATGTTAATGGCAAAATGTTTTCAAGAATTGTACAGGCATAGCGATGTGAATTTTGAACTAGAATTTTTATCTATGAATCCAGGATATAATGAAGCTAATAAACAAAAAGTTATATCAAATGCTAAATTATTAAATATTCCAATTACATTTTTTGAAACAGATATATTTGAAGCTGTGGAAAGAATTGATGACCACCCTTGTTATTTGTGTGCTAGGATGAGAAGAGGAGCTTTATATAATAAGGCAAAAGAGTTGGGCTGCAATAAGATTGCATTAGGTCATCATTTTGATGATGTTATAGAAACTATTTTGATGGGAATGCTATATGGAGCACAAATGCAAACTATGATGCCTAAAGTTAAAAGTACATCTCATCCAGGTATGGAGTTGATAAGACCATTATATTATGTAAAAGAAGCTGATATTATAAGTTGGCAAGAGAGATATGAATTAGAATTTATTCAGTGTGCTTGTAAAGTTACAGAGAAAAACAGTATTATAAGCTCAAAAAGGAAAGAAATAAAAAATTTAATAAAAGAACTAAGGAAAGTTTATAATAAAGTTGATATGAATATTTTTAAAAGTGTTCAAAATGTAAATTTAGACACATTGATTTCTTATAGAAAAAATAATGAAATACATCATTTTTTAGACGATTATGAGATAGGAGAGGAGTGTAGCAAAAATGATAGCAAGAGATGCAACAAGAAGGATTAAAGTTGGAGATATTTATATAGGTGGAGAAAATAATGTAATAATTCAATCTATGTGCAATACAAGAACTAAAGATGTAAAAGCTACTGTAGAACAAATATTAAAATTAGAAAATGCAGGTTGTCAAATGATAAGAGTAGCTTGTTTAGACGAAGAAGATGCAAAATCTATAAAACAGATAAAAGAACAAATACATATACCAATAGTTGCAGATATACATTTTGATTATAAAATAGCATTAACTGCAATAGAAAGTGGTGTAGATAAAATAAGGATTAATCCTGGAAATATCGGAGATGAAGAAAGAATTAGGGCAGTAGTAGAAAAATGTAAACAAAAGAATATTCCAATAAGAATAGGTGTAAATGCAGGTTCTTTAGAAAAAGATTTAATAGATAAATATGGAAAAGTGTGTAGTGATGCGATGATAGAGAGTGCAAAGAAACATATAGATATATTAGAAGGTTTGGATTTTCATAATATATGTATTTCTCTAAAAGCATCAAATTTGGATATGTGTATAGAAGCATACCAAAAGGCAGCGCAAACTTTTGATTATCCACTTCATTTAGGAATAACAGAGTCTGGAACAGCTTTTTCTGGAACTATAAAGTCTAGCATAGGCTTAGGAATATTATTAAGACAGGGAATAGGAAATACTATGAGAGTATCATTATCTGATGACCCAATAGAAGAAATAAAGGTTGCAAAAGAGATATTAAAAGATTGTGGATTATATAATGGAAGTCCAACATTAATTTCTTGCCCTACTTGTGGTAGAACAATGTATGATATGATACCAATAGCAAAAGAAATAGAAGAGTTTTTGCAAACTTTACATTCAAATATAACTGTAGCAGTAATGGGCTGTGCGGTAAATGGACCAGGAGAGGCAAGAGAAGCTGATATTGGAATAGCTGGAGGGAAAGAAGAAGCAATTTTGTTTAAGAAAGGAAAAGTAATTAGGAAAATAAAACAGGATGATATTGTAAAGGAATTAAAACAGGAAATTTTGGATATGATTGATGTTTACAAATAGGGATTTTTATGCTAGAATGATGTGAATGAAAGGAAGGAGTGCGTATAATGGATAGAGATACAAAGATAGAATTATTAAAAATTTTGGGGATGATAATAATTTTAGTTGCATTGATTTGGGGAATAGTTTGGATGAATGCAGAGGATAAAGAAGAAAATGCGACAGAGAATGAGGCAGATTCTAGTGAAGTAGTAGATGCAGAGAATCAAGAGGAGACTATTAATATTACTGATATAGAAGGTAATACAACAGAAGATACAATAGAAGACAATACAAATGATGTTAGTAATGAAACTATTAGTAATGATGCTATTTCAGAAGAAAATAATCAAGATTCAGAGACACCAGCAAATGAAGAACAAGAATAATTTTTGAAATTTTTTGGAAAAATGTATTGACAAAATATAATTAAAGCCTTATAATAATTATTGTTCATAAGGAATTGGGTAGGTGGTCGAGTGGTTAATGGCACCAGACTGTAAATCTGGCCGCGAGAGCGTACGTTGGTTCGAATCCAACCCTGCCCACCATAAAGTAAAACCATACAAGTATTGAAAAATCAATATTTTGTATGGCTTTATTGTTTTAGGCTCTTTGTCAATAGTTGGGGTGAAACATCTGTAAAGTTGTTTTGCACCGGAAAAAGATAGATATGTAAGATAAAAATAAAAGGTTGTTACATATATAAGTAACAGCCTTATATCTTTAATGAATATTTGGAAAATAATTGAATTTATAGCAGATTTAT
>CANQRS010000022.1 GCA_947626295.1 uncultured Clostridia bacterium | reverse complement strand
TCTTCTGAATTAGGATTGTAGTCAACTGCTGTTGCTATAAATAAATCTGTTATTTTTTGATAAGCCATTCTTTCACTAGTACGAATTACTTTTATTCTTTCTAATAATTCGTCAAAATATTGTAAATTTATTTTGCCGCCTTTTAAAAATCTGTCATCATCTAAAGCGAATCCTTTTATCATATATTCTTTTAATAATTTATTTGCCCATTGCCTAAATTTAACTGCTTTTTTTGAATTTACTCGATATCCAATTGATATAATCATATCTAAATTATAATACTTTACTTGATAAGTTTGCCCATTTTTACCCATAGTCGCAATTTTTGCGACTGTGCTATTTTCTTCTAATTCGTCTTGTTCATATATATTTTTTATATGTTTATATATCACTTTATCTGTAATTTCAAACAATGCTGCAATTGCTTGAGCATTTAGCCAAACGTCTTCATTTTGCAAGATTACTTCTATATTGGTATTTCCATTTTCATCTGTATAAAATATAATATTATTTTCATTTCCAATTAGTTTGTTATCCATATAACATCAACCTCATTTCATATTTGTTATATAATATCAAACATTTGTTTATTTGTCAACTACATTTTTAACTGTGTATTTTTCAATAAACTTTGTTACCATATACATATAAAGTATTATTGATTTTTATTAAATTTTTATTTCCTATAAATATAATATTGTTATTATCTATAGTTATATTTTTATGTACTGTGCTACCAATAGATTTTACTTTAGCTTTTTTATATGTATATTCACCTAATTCGGGATATTCGGTTATATTGATATCATTTCCTAATATTTCATAGATTGTCAAGCTTTTACCATAATCTAATACCTCATTATAGTTGAAGTAATTATATAATTTAATTCCATATCCAGAAGATATTAGAAATATAACAATACCTATTATAATGGCAATTATTACTAAAATTATAGTTTTCTTTTTCATATTTTAGAATCCTCCTAAGTTATTTAATATTTTTATTATACGATAAAAAATATTAAATAACAAGGTTAATATATATTTTTTAAACTCAAAAAAGAGCTATGAAAACATAGTTCTTTTTCGAGTTTTATAAAGTTGACTGATTGTTAATTTGGCAGTCATTCATATACATCTTTTTAGTAGCAAGCTTATCTTGAATTCCTCTTAGAGCTTCGCCAAATCTTTGGAAGTGAACTACTTCTCTTTGACGTAAAAATTTTAGAGGGTCAATAACATCAGGATTATCTTTACATAAATTTATTAGTTTTTCGTAAGTTGCTCTTGCTTTTTGTTCCGCTGCTAAGTCCTCTTGTAAATTTGCAATAGGGTCACCTTTGCAAGCAATATATGCTGCTGTAAATGGTACCCCAGCTGCAGAAGATGGGTAAACATCTAAGCCACGGTCGGTATAATATGCAGATAAGCCAGCTTGCTCAATTTCTTCAATAGAAGCATTTTTAGTTAATTGATACACTATGCTTCCAACCATTTCGAGGTGGGCTAGCTCTTCCGTGCCAATATCATTTAAGATTGCTTTGGCATTTTCATCAGGCATAGCAAATCTTTGAGATAAATATCTTAAAGAAGCGGCGAGTTCGCCATCAGGTCCACCATATTGTGAAATAATAACTTTAGCAAGTTTAGGATTTTTACATTTTATTTTTACAGGATATTCTAAAACTTTATTGTAAGTCCACATTATATATTTCCTCCTTCCCAAGGCCAAGGTCCTTCAAGCCATCTCCATTTATTGCAAGGATATTCAATAGTAAGAGGTCCATAAACCTTTTGATATTTATCACATAAGTCTTTTAATTCATTAGCATATTGTCTGTGTAAGCATAATGCTCTAGTATCGTTAGAGTGAGTATCTAAATATAAGCCTAATTCAATAACAGCAAATCTGTAGCTTTTTATAGCGTTTAACATTTCTTGTCTAGGACATAAATTAGATGAAGTCATTATATCTTCACTATTCATAGTATTGTTTGAACAATTACAACAGTTTCTATCTTCTGGCATTTGAATTACACCCCTCCCCAATAGTATTTGTGTTTTTTAAATAGTTAATTTCCTTCATAGAATCTCCTGGCATATAAGGACTAACTAATTCTGGAAATATAGTTCCATTTTCTAGCCCAATATTAGGTTTAAAAGTTCTTTCCATATATTGATAAGGAACATAACTTTGTGCTAACATAGGATTTGAAGGAAAAACGTCCATTTCGTCATCAAAACCGCATCCGCAATCATCATTATTATTGTTCATATAAGAACAAGTGTTATTACAGCTAGTTTCTAATTGATTTGGATTACAATTCTGATTATTATTCATACAACAGCATTTTCTATATCTACGATTAATCATTTTTTATAATCATTCCTTTCTTCATTTAAGGCAAAACCTTAAAATCGTTTATTGATATATATTATGACAAAAAAACAGAGAATGTGACAAATAAAATATTGATATAAAATCAGCAGATAACTTTATGTAATAAGATATTGAAAGTGATGTAGTAAAATGTAGAATTTGATTGACTTTAGGGGAAAAATATAATAAAATGATATTGAATAATTTTGAGAAAAGGAGAAATTTTATATGAAAAAAGTAAGGGTATGTTTAGCAATATTAATAATGTTATTTGTGACATTTGCATTTACGGTGAGTGTAAAAGCAAATGATAGCTTAATATTAAATGTTGACAAGAATGAAGTGAATTTAGGCGAAGATATTCTTGTTTCTATTAATTTGGATTCGGAATATACAGATTTGTATGCTTATACAGCAAAATTGAGTTATGATAGAGATGTTTTTGAGGTTATAGAAACAGAAGATTTTGAGGAGCAAGAAAATTGGACTGATATACAGTACAATAAAGATAATAATAAATTTGCGTTAATAAACAAAAAGGGAATAAATGGCAAAGAGCTTTTACAAGTAAAATTAAAAGTAAGAGAAGATGCAAAAGCTGGTAAGACTGCAGTAACTGTAAATAGTGTAACTGCATCTGATGGTAAAAAGGATATTGAAATCGAAGGAAGTAGTGCAGAGGTTTTGGTATTAAAAGATTCTTTAAATGAAGGAGAAAGCATTTCAGATAATAAAGTACAAATACCAGAAGAAGATAATTCTGTAATTAAAACTAAAAGGGACTTACCAGTAATTGGAATATTACTTATTATTTTAATGTTAATAATTGTTATTGCTGTAATATACTATTATTTAAAGATAGCAAAAAAGGATTCTAATAATAAAAATGGTATTGTTGCTGTTATTGCTTTAATATTATTGATAATATTACTAGCCCTTACTATTAAGACTTTTAATACAAAAGATGTAGATGTAAATAATGATGGAGAAGTAAGTTATGATGATGCAAAAGATATAACAGAATATATACTTGAGATTGAAAGAGAACAAGATGATAATGCGAAGGAAGAAGAAGATGTTTCAGATAAAGATGTAAATAATGATGGAAAAATAACGATATCAGATGTTGCACAAACAGTTAGCAGTGCATCTAATCAACAATATACAGGAAGCATTACAGCAGGTACGTCAGGAACGTCTGGAACAACAGTTATATCTGGAAAAGAAAAAGATGATGGGAATCACTCAACTGCAAAGCCAAATAAAATAAAATATGAGACTTCAGTTGAAAATTCAGTTATAAGTAATTTTACACCCAAAAAAGGTGAAGAGATAACTTTAGATTTGAATATAGATATAACTCCATATACAGATGTTAAGTCTGTAATTATAGATGGAAAAGAATATTCAGTAGAAAAAATCAAGGGAAATAATTATAAGGTAACTATACCTGCACCAAAACAATCTGGAAGTCAAGATGTTGTAATAACGGGTGTTGTCTTGGACAATGGTAAAGTAGTTGAAACAGAGTATAAAGTAACTCTTGATATATTAAAAGATTTGCCAAAGATAGATAAATTTTCTATTGATACAGAAAAAGAAATACCAGAGCTAGTAATTAATGTTAGTGATAAAGATGGTGCTATAAAGTCTGGTAAAGTTGTAATTACAGATGAAGAAGGAAATGTTGTATTTAAATCAAATAAACTTGCAAATGGTCAAAATAAATATGTATTAGACGGATTAAAGAAAGAAAAAAAATATAATGTAAAAGTAGAAGTGGAATATGATTTAGATAGTAATGTTTATGGAAAGCCAGAGGATAACAGTGGAAAGAAAAAGTTGTTGAACCGTGATTTTGTTGTAAATGCAAAATATGGGTTTACAGGAAAAGATTACAAAATAACAGATAAGGTAACAGATAAAGAAGCAGTAATTGTAAGCTTTAAAAATTCATATAATTCAGATTATGATGTTGAATATGTAGTTATAGATGGGCAAAAGTATCCTGTAAGTAAAATCGGTGATACATATCAATTAATACTAGAAAAAGGTTCAAAAGGTCAAAATAAAGTAGTTATTGAAGAAGTTGTACTAAAAAATGGTGCATCTTATAATGTGAATAAAGAACTTAGTTATGTATATTTGAAAAATGAGCCTGTAATAGGAGAGGTTCAAGCTGAACTTAATGATTCTAAAGTAAAAGTTAAAGTTGAAAGTGAAGATGTAGATGGAGCTATAAAAAATGTAACTGTATATTTAATAGATGAAGAAGGAAATGTAGTAGATACAAAAGTTTTAGAAAATGGTCAAACTGAAGCGGAGTTCGAAATTAATAAATCTGGAAAATATAAAGCAAGAGTAGAGGTTGTATATGATTTAGGTGATGGCAGTGAAGTAAAAAAAGAAGTTGAGTATAAAGATGAAATAAAAGAACCTGTAAAAGTTACTATTGTAAGTAATTCTATGGATAGTAAATATGTACAAAAAGGTCAAAAAGTAGAATTAACATATAAAGTAGAAACTAATACAAATGATGTAATAGAATCATTTGTGGTAAATGGTGTGACATTGCCTGCAACTAAAAATGCAGATGGAACATATACGGTAAGCTTTAATGCACTTCAAACTACTGGAGAAGCAGAATTAGAGATAACAAAAGTGGTATTTGAAAAAGAAGGAGAAATAGAAACAAATTATGTATCTTATTATGAAGTACTAAAATCTACAAAGCCAGTAGTAGATGGAATATCTATTGTTGAAAAAGAGGGGGATAAAGCAACACTTGCATTTACTATTAAAGATGAAGAAGATACATTTGTAAGTGGTAAGATAGTTATTACAGATAAGAAGTCAAAAGATGAAAAAACAATAGTATTTACAGATGTAAATGATACGGTAAAAGAAATAGATGCGATAGATTTTAGGAAATATAATGTGGATATATATATAACTTATGATTTGGATAAAGATAAAGAGAATAAAGATAATCAATATGAAGAATTATTTGCAAATAAAGAATTTGAATTATTAGGAGATTTTGAATTTAATTTTAATAATTTAAAGGTAAAAAATGTAGATAGAGATAAAAATGTTGTTGAGTTACAGTTTAACGCTACTCTTGCAGAGAAAGCAGAGGATTATTATGTGGAAAAAGTAATGATAAATGGAATTTCATATAATGCTTCAAGAAATGGAACAACTTATATAGTAGAAATACCAATAACTAACTATGAAAGACAAGAGTTAACTGTTCAAGAGGTTATATTGAATAATGCTCAAGGATTTGCAGTTAATGAAAATAATAATGTGGTAGTATTTAAAACAACTCCAACAGCTATTGTTCGTAGTACGGTAACTCGTGAACTTGTAGATGGATTAAGGACAATAACAGCTTCATTACAAGTGATGGATGAAGATGCTACTATTGTATCTGGTACATTACACGCAAGACTATTAAATGCAAAAGGAAATCAAATTGATACACTAGATTTAAGTGTATCATCTGAAGAAGTTGTATTTAATTCTAAAGATATATATGATGCAGGAACTTATACTATAGAAGTTTGTGCTGATTATAATACAGTAGATGGAATTGACCATAAAGCTGAAAAACTAGGAGATGCTAAAGTTGGCGTACCAATTTATGCAAATATAGATAAAGCTGAAATAAATAAAAAATATGTACAAAAAGGTGAGGAGCTAGAAATAAAATATACAATTAGTACAAATACAGAAGAGGATATAACTGGAATAACGATAAATGGAGATGTGTTGCCAGTAGCTAAAAATAGTGATGGTACATATACAGTTGTTATATCTGCACCAGATAAGTATGGTAAATTGAGTTTTGAGGCAACAAGACTTGTTTATGAAAATGAGCAAGCAGCTGTAACAAATATAGTAGAGACAGATGTACTAAGAAGTGTTAAACCTTCAATTAGTGATGTTATAGTTAATGATGATAATCCAGATACACCTGTACTTTCATTTGATATTAAAGATGAAGAGGATACATTTGTAAGTGGTAAAGCAATAATTACAGGAAATGGAAAAAAACAAGAAATAGAAATAGAATCAGTTAATAATACAACATTTGAACTTGAGAATATAGAGAAAAATCAAGAATATGCCGTAGAGATTGAAATAACTTATGATATGGATTCAGATAAGGAAATAGATTCTGAACATCAAGATAGTATTACTGAGAGTTGTAATTTTGAAATTATAGGAGAATATAACTTTAAGCTAGATGAGTTTAGATTAGTTAAAGTTGATACAGATAATAAAGTAATAGTTCTTGCTTTTGATAGTGAAAATTCGTCAAAATATGATGTGGAAAAAGCTTATGTAAATGGTAATGAATATACTGTTAAGTCTAAAGATAATACGACATATACAATAGAAGTTCCTTATGAGGATGAAACAAGAACAGAATTAACACTTGATAAAGTAACTTTAGGCAATTTGAAAGGATTTACAAATTTAGGTCAAAATAGCATAATAGTATTTAAGAATGCACCAACAACAAATATAAATGTAACTTTATCAGATGAGATGAATAGTATTAAAGCTGAATTTGATGTTTTGGATACAGATGATGTATTAAGTGCAGTATATGTAAGATTATTAGATGCAGAAGGAAATACTGTAGAGACTAAAACTGTAGAAGAACATATAAAAGAAGTAGAGTTTACAGCTGAGGGAGATAGTTTTAAGGCTGGAGAGTACACAGTAGAGATACTTGCAGATTTTAATAGAGATGATGGTAAATCACATATTGAAGAAGTTATTGCTCAAGATAAAGCTAAAGTGAAAATTTTGGCAACAGTTGAAAATGCTAGTGCTGAAAAATATTATGTGGATAAAGAGAGTATAATAAAAATAACTTATGATATAAAATCTAATACAGATGAAATTTTGCAATTTGTTACAATAAATGGAGAAGTATTGACTCCAAGAAAAATAACTGATGGTAAATATGAGGTAATAGTTAATACACCAGACATTGCTGGAGAATATGTATATAAATTAACGGACCTTGTTTATTCTGAAGATGAAACTATAAGTGTAACGAACGAAACAAAAGTAGATGTTTTGAAAAATACTAGACCTGAAGTAAGTGCGGTATCTATAGATACTACTTTAGATAAACCAAAGCTTTCATTTATGATATCAGATGATGAAGATACTTTTATAAAAGGTAGAATTGTTGTTACAAGTATAGAAGATAAGTCATCTTATGAGATTCCGTTTGAATCATTAGATACATTAGAATTTGAGTTAAATGATATAGAAAAATTCGAGAAATATGAACTTGAAATATATGTTACTTATGATTTTGATTCAAACCAAGAGGGTACAGAAAATCAACAAGAAGAATTATTTGTTGAGAAGGAATTTGAAGTAATTGGAGATTATAATTTTACTTTAGATAACTTTAGAATTAAAGAAGTAAATACACAAGAAGAAGTAATTGTACTACAATTTGAAAGTACAAATGCTTCAGAGGATAATGATGAATTTGAAGATTATTATGTAGATACTGTAGTTATAAATGGAACATCTTATGAAAATGTTGTAAAAACAGGAACTACATATACAGTAGAAGTACCATATACAAAGATTGAAAGAACAGAGTTAGTGCTTGAAAAGGCTATATTAAACAATTTACAAGAGTTTACTATTACTGAAAAAAATAAATTGGTAGCATTTAAATCTCTAAGTGCAATAGTAATTGGTACTGTGTCAAATGACCTTAAGAGTATAACAGCAGATGTTAAGCTTACAGATGAAGATGAAATAGCTACAGATGTGCATATAAGGTTATTGGATTCAAATGGAAAAGAGCTAGATGATAAATTAATAGAATCTAAGGGAGAAATTGTAACATTTGAAAATCATAATGAATATTACACTGCAGGAGATTATACTATAGAGGTTGTAGCAAGCTATGATGCGGTAGATGGATTATCACATAAAGATGAAGTTATAGTTACAACAAAGGTAGAAGTAGCAACTGGTGCTATGATAGTAAAGAGTAATTCTGAAAAATATGCACAAAAGGGAGAAGCATTACCAGTAGAATATAATATACTTACAAATACAGATGCAGAAGTTGATGAGATAGTTGTAAATCAAGAAGTATATAAGGCACAAAAGGTTTCAAATGGTATATATAGAGTTAATGTTGTAGTACCAGAAGAAGCGGGAGAAAAAGATTTAACTGTTACAAAAATAAACTTTAAGAATGATAAGAGTGCAAATGTAAATTATACATCAAAAGTAGAGGTATTAAAATCTGTAATACCAACTGTAAGTAATTTAACAATAAGTGGTAATAAGTATAATCCAGTTCTTTCGTTTAATATTAGTGATGAGGAAAATACATTTATAAGTGGGAAATATGTAATTATAAATCAAGAAACAAAGGAAAGAAAAGAATATACATTTAATGCAAAGGATAATACATCTTTCTTATTAAAAGATATACAAGAGTTTAATAAATATGAGGCAGAAGTATATATTACTTATGACTTGGATTCTGATACATCAGTAGGCTCTGAAAATCAAAAAGAAATACTTGCTCAAAAAGGTCAATTTGAGATAATAGGCGAATATAACTTTACTTTGGAAAACTTTAGAATTATTGAAGTAAATAGAGATACTAAAAAAGTGAAATTAGCATTTGAAAGTACAAATGCTTCAGAGGATAATGATGAATATACAGATTACTATGTAAATCAAGTAGAAATAAATGGTAAAACTTATGGAAATATTAAAAAAGATGGTAAAACTTATACATTAGAAATACCTTATGAAAAAGAAGAAAGGACAGAGCTTTATCTTACAAAAGCTGTTTTGGACAATTTAAAAGAATTTACAGATTTGCAAAATAGTGTAGTAATATTTAAAAATAAGCCATCTGTTGAGTTAAATACTTATATTGATGATAAACAAGAAAATATTAAGGCAGATATTGTATTAACAAATGAAGATAATACTTTAAAAGACTTAAATGTTAGATTAATAAATCCAAAGGGAGATGTAATAGAGACAAGAGATATAGATAATGATGAAGTATCGGTAAGTTTCAAATCACCTGAAAATGGAATGTTTAAGGCAGGAGAGTATAAGATTGAAGTTGGCGCTGACTATGAAATAGATGATGGATTAGAACATAAGAGTAAAGAAACAATAGGTGAAGCCATTGTAAAAGTTGCAACAGTAGCAACTGTAACAGAGTCTAAAGTTGAAAATTATTATGTGGAAAAAGGCGAAAATGTAAATATTATATATACATTCAAGTCAAATAATGATAATGCTCCAACAGGTGTTATGGTAGATAATGCCTTGTATGGTATAACAAAAAATGATGATGGATTGTGTACAGCAGCTATTTTGGCAGATTCAACTTCTTATGGAGCAAAAGAATGTACAGTTTCAGTTGTAATGTATGATGGTGAAACAGTAATATTAAATGAGCCAGTAAAAAATAGCTATTATGTATTAAAATCTGCACCAAATATACAAGATTATACATTTAATAAGCTTACAAAAAATCCGAATATAACATTTAATTTTAAAAATGATGATGAAGCTTTATTAAATAATGCAAGTATAGTTATTGTTGATGAAGAAGGAAATGAAGTAATAACACAAGATATAGTGAAAGATTTAAATACAGTAGATTTACAGTCACTTTCAAATGGAAAATATACAGTAAAAGTTAAAGGAACTTATGATTTAGATGATGAGATTGAAGATGACTTAAATACATATAATTTGTCAGATATATTTAAAGAACAAGAAATTGATGTAATTGCAAATTACGAAACTAAACTTAATGTGGAAAAAGTAAAAGTTGATAGTGCAGAGAGGGAAATAGTACTTACATTTGAAAGTACAAATGCAGCAGGTTACGAAACTAAATATATAATTATAGATGGCAAAGAATATGAAGTAAGCGTAGAAGGTGGAAAATATGTTGCAAGAATTCCTTATGAAGATGCAACAAAAAGAGAGTATAGTATAACTGGTGTAAAGGTAGAAAATGATATAGAACTTGATTTAGAGGAAACTCAAAGTTTTAAAGTATTTAAAGAGACACCAAGTGTAGAAGTTACACCTCAAGTGTCAGAAGATTCAATGGGAATATCAGCAGAGTTTACATTAAAAGATACAGATAACACAGTTACAGCTTTATATGCTAAATTATTAGGTAAAGATGGTAAAATTGTAAAAGAAGTAAATTTAGATAGAACAGCAGAGAGTGTAGAGTTTAAGTCAGATGAATTATATGAGGCTGGAGAATATACTGTTGAAATTTATGCAGATTATGATTTAGTAGATGGAAATGACTACAATAAAAAAACAATCGGCTCAAAAACAGTTGTAGTAGATGTTCAGGCGAAAATAGTATCATCTACTGTAAATACAAAATATGCACAAAAAAATACTGATATAAAAGTTGAATATGAGATTGCATCTAATACAGATAAAGAATTAACGGGTATTGTTGTAAATAATGATAAGACACTTTCAGTTAATAAGCTAGAAAAAGGTAATTATGAGGTAACATATACAGTAAAAGATAGTTTTGGCGAAGAAGAAATAAATGCTCAAAAACTTATTTATCCTGAAAAAGAGATTGAAGTTAATAATACAGCAACAGTATATGTATTAAAGGATGCACCAAGTATAACAGAATATGTATTTAGCGATGAGTATCAAAAAGCAAATGCGTCATTTAAGTTTACAGATTCAGATGATGCAGTAATAGATAAGGCAAAAGTTGTGGTAACAAAAGTAGGTACTTCAGGAACAGTACTAGAACAAGATGTTGTTAAAGATATAAATACTGTAAAGCTTGAAGATTTAGACAATAGCAAATATGAACTAAAAATTGTTGGTCAATATGACTTAGATGAAGATAATGGCAATTCAACAAATGAGCATAATATTGAAGAAATATTTGAGCCTAAGGAAATTAAGTTTATAAGTGATTATAAGTTAACATTCAATATTTCAAAAGTTGAAGTGGTAAAAGATGAGTCTAAGGTTAAAGTAATATTTGAAAGTACAAATGAAGGAAATTATCCTGTGTCATTTGTAATTATAGATGGAACAAGATATCCAGTTGTAAATGAAAAAGGAGTAAGCTATGCATTAGTTGATTATACAGAAGAAGTAAATCAAAAGAAGACTATTTCAAATGTAGTGTTAGCTAATGGTGTAGAATTAGCTGTAGAAAATAATTCTGAATTTGAAATTTTCAAAAATGCACCATCGATAAATGATTTGACTACACAGGTTGATGGGGATTCAATAACAGCTAATTTCCAAGTGGTAGATGACGCTGGTATAATGGCAAATGCAAAAGTGCTACTTATAAATGCGAATGGTGAGACAGTTCAAAAAGTTGAAATAGATAAAGATTTTTCTACTGTGACTTTTGATAATATAGAAAAAGCAGGAAAATATACTATTAGAATAGTTGCAGATTATGATAGAGTTGATGGGGAGACTCACAAGGAAGAGATTTTATCTGAAACTACAGCAAATACACAAATAGTAGCAACTATTAAAGATGATGTAACACCTACTTATGCAGAAAAAAATGAAGAAATTGAAGTTATATACGAGATTGAATCTAATACTGTAGATAAAGTTAAAAGAATAGAAGTAAATGGTTCAAAATGTGATGTTACTGAAACAGAAGATGGGAAGTACAAAGTTAAATACATAACTGGTACAACTGCTGGAGATGAGGCAATAAAAGTAACGAGTATAGAATATGATGGAGAAGATGTACAAGTAGAATATAGTTCTAGTGTTGAAATTCTAAAGGATGAATTGACAGTAAATAACTTTAATGTGGATACTTCTGGTTCTCAGGTTAAAGTTAATTATGATATGACAGATGAAGATAATAGCTTTGTAAGTGGAAGGATTATAGCTAAAAATATTGCTAAAAAAGAAGTGATTGAACTTCCAATTTCGGCAGATTCAAAGGAATATAATTTAGAACTTAAAGAGTCAGAAATATATGATGTTGAACTTGAAATAAGCTATGATAGAGATAATGATAATAAAAATAGCAAACATCAAGATACAAAGATATATGGAAAACAAGAAGATGTTCAATTTGTTACAAATTATGATTTAGAAATCAGCGAGTTTAAACTAAATAAGGTGGAAAGGGATACATTATTTAATGCTAATATTAAGTTTAAAGCAACAAATTCATCTATTTATCAAATTCATAGTGTAATAATTGATGGATTTGAATATCAAGTAAAACTAGTTGATGATGAAGAGGATACTTATTTACTTGAATATCCTTATGGTAAAGAAAAGTTAGATGTAAAGAAGGAAATAACTGTTACAGATGTTGTATTGACAAATAATGCAACTGTTGAACTTGAGAATAAGCAATCAGTTGTAATATTTAAAGATAAACCTTATGCACAGTCAGTAAAATTAGAGAATAAGGATAATTCAAATATTAAAGTTAACTTTGAATTAATAGATAATGATGATACGGTATCTACTATATATGTAGTATTACAAAATGAAAATGGAGATTCTATAGCAGAACAAACATTAGATTCAGATAAGAGTGAGGCAGAATTTGTTGTTTCACAATCAGGAAAATATAATGCTGTAATAAAAGCAGATTATGACAGTGTTGATGGATTAACACATAGCAAAGAGGTTATTGCAACAAGTGAGGAAACAACAGAAATAATGCCAAAAGCGTTAGTAACTACTCAGGATATTACAGAAGTATATCCAAAGAAGAATGAAGCAATAGAAATAACATATAAAATAGAGACTAATACAATGGTAGAGCCAACTAAGTTAGTTTTAAATGATAGAGAAGAATATGAATTGACACTAGTTAATAAAGAAGAAAATAAATATAAGATTTCATATACTGCATCAGATACATCACAAATAGAAAATTTACAAGTAACTAAAGTATATTTTGGAGATAATTTACCAGTAAACATATCAAATGCTGCAATTGATGTAATTGAAGTTTTAAAATCTGAACCTACAGTTACTATAGAGTCAACAGATATTTTAGAACAAAATGCTGTAATGTTTGTTATTAATGTAAATGACCCAGATGAGGCTATGACTTCAGGAATTGCTAAAGTTCACGAGCAAACGAAAACATTGACAAGAGGACAAAACAATTTCTTGGTATCAAATATTAATCCAGATGAAGACCATATATTAAGTGTTGATGTACAATATGATTTGGATTACAATACAATAGAAAAAGACAAGAATAACAGTAGTGTTAATAAAGAACAAGAATTTAGATTAGTATCAGATTATGGATTTAAAATTAATGATATTAAGGCATTTAATAAAGATGGTAAAGAGCAAAAATATTTTGCGAAAAATGAAAAGATGCAATTAAGATTTAATTGTGAAAATAAAACTTCATTAGTACCTGAAAAGGTTACTATACAAGATTTAAGAAGTTCAGATTCAAATAGCTTAGAATATACTGTAAATACAGTTGAAGCTGATGAGATGGAAAAGAGTGGATATAAATACTATGTAGATATAGTAACTAATGCAAAGGCAGGAGAACAAGAATTTAAGATAAATTCTGTAACATTAAATGGGTCTAGAATTTTGCCAGCAGAGAAATTTTTGGGTGAAAATCCAACTGTAATTATAGAGGTGGAAAAAGATATACCTACAATATCAGACTTTACTGCAAACAATCAGGAAGATAATTTAACTGTAGAATTTAATATAAAAGATGATGATAAGGCATTAAAAGATAGTTACATTGTATTAACATCTGGTGGTAAAGAAGTGGCAAAAAGTGATTTAATAAAGGCAGGAAATAATAAATATACATTTAATAAATTAACTCCTGGACAAAAATATACAATTAAGGTACAAAATAATTATAAGTTAAGAAATGATGATGTTGTTCATAATGAGGTGTTTAAGGAGCAAGAAATTGAAATTACTAGAAGGTCAGACTTTAGAGTTAAGAATCTTACAATTACAAAGAGGGTACCAATTAATTCTGAAGTAGGAATTACATTTGAAAATAGCTTAATGTCATATAATGATGTTGACAAAATAGTAATTCAAGAGATAATTGATAATAAAGAGCAACAAGCAAAGGAATATGAAGTTTCAAAGGGCGATGATGGTGTATATAAATTGACTCTTCAACCAAGGGATAAGGGTATAAATAAAATACATATCGTTAGCGTAAAAATTGGAGATAAAGATTTTGAAATTGATAGGAATTTATCATATACATACGAATATGAGGTTCCAGTAGCAAAAGAGGTTACAGAAATTTCTGAGGATATATCGACAAATGAAGCAGTTATTAATTACCAATTAGAGGATAATGACAATGCGGTAGTAGGGCTAACAGCTTATATGAAAAATAGTGCAGGTTCTATTATAGCAACTAAGAAAATTGAACTTGATGATGAAGTAACAAAAACTGTAAAAATGGACCTTAGAAAGGTTAGCACATACACTATTGAGCTTAGAGCAACTTGTGATATTGGTGATAATGCTACATTTGAAGAAAAAACGTTATTTGAAAAGAAAAAAGAGACTGTTCCAAGGGTAACGATTCTTGAGCAAAGTATAGACCAAGAATATGTTGAAAGAAACGAGAATGTTGAATTAACATTTAAGATAAACACAAATGTTGACCAAGGGGTCAAAAAGATTTCTATAGGTGATGAGAGTTATAAAGTTACTAAGGTAACAGAAGATAACAAAATAGTAGAGGATACATATTCAATAACTGTTCAAGCACCAAGTGAAACAGGTGTGTTTAGCCAAGAGATAGTAGGCATACAAATAGGTTCAAATCTTGTAAATCAAATAGTATATCCAGAAGGTACGGAGCCTATAAATATTAAAGTGTATAAGCAAAAACCAACTATATCACATTTTATAATAGATGAAAATAATAATAAAGTGTCATTTAAAGTTAATGATTCGGATAAATCATTAGTGACACCATATCCAAACTTTATAGTTAAAGAAAAGGATGCTACGCTTCATACAGAAGAATTACAAAATGGAGAAGCTGAATATGAATTTGATTTAGATGCTGTTGGAATGACAGAAATTCAAAATGAATATAATGTGGCAGTTGATGTTACATACGACTTGAGACCTGATGTTCAAGAAAAGCAAGAGGAAAAACAAAGTATATTCAAGAAAATAACGAATTTAATTGCTAATGATGAAGAGGCATCAGAAGAAGAAACGCCTCCAGAAGAAGACCCTAATGCTAAATATATAGTTAAAGAGAATATATTTAATGAGAGTTATAAGTTATCTGGAAAAATAGAATATAATCTTAATTTTAAAGGTTCATCTGGGTTATATTCATTAGGAGAGTATCAATCGTTTTTCTTTAATTGTTCAACTGGAACACAATATAAAGTATCAAAAGTAATTATTGATGGAAGAGAATATCCGGTTAAAGTAAATAAGGCAAGAGATGATGGAGTTACTTTCTATTATGAAGGAGCATATAAAGCCTTTTCGTATGACCAAGAGTATATAACTTATGAAAAAGTAATACTAGAAAATGGCGCAGCGTTAGATATACCATATTCAGATGGACATATATGGTGTATGATAGTTCAAACAGACCCAACATTCGTAATAAAAGACTTTGTGGAGAATATTGATGAGGAAACAGTAACATTTAGCTATAAATTAACTGATAAAGATAAAAAACTTTATACAAACTTAACATTTACTTTAATGAATTCACAAGGAGGAGTAATTGGAGAACCTATTGAGGTAGACCCTGATGAGGATAAGATATTTGAAGAAACTGGTATATTAGCAAGTACAGTATCATTTAAAGTACCATATCCACCTACGGCTGTATATAGGTTACAGGTTTCTGGAGGACTTATTGAAATGCCAGGATATTATGACTATTTACGTCCTTGGACACCAGTAAATGATGAGTATCAATCAAGTATTACAACTTCGATATTGAGTAGTAAATTAGAAACTAGATATCCTAAAAAGGGAGATACTATTGCAATAGATTATGTTATTAGTAGTACGAAAGTAATATTAATAGATAAGGAAGACCATTTGAATCAAAATAAAGCTGTAAATATTACATCACTTGTGATAAACGGAAGAGATTATGATGTTCAAATGCTAGAAGATGTAAAAGATACATATAGAATTTTCTATCCAGTTCAAAATGAAGATGGATTAGAAAATATAGATGTTACTCAAATTAAGTTTAGTAATGGCGAGGTAGCAGATTTCAATCATAGTGATACGATAGAAGTATTAAAGAGTGTTCCTTATGTTGCAGATTTTAAGACGGAAAATGATTTAGTTAACAAGAAGGTTAAGTTGTCATTTGTTGTAAATGACCCAGATGGTGCAATAGGAATAAATGATATTAAAGCGAAGATAGGTAATGAAGAAAAACAAATAAATGTTGGAGAGAATAATGCAGTTGAATTTGAAGTTACACCAGATGAGTTAGTAGACTTTGAAGTAAAAGCATCTTATGATTTGGATAATAATAGATTATTAGATGAAACAGATGCTAATAGTAATACATATACAGATTATGTAATATTTACTAAGAAGTTAATGTTAACAGGTGATTATAAGGTTGAATTTAGCAATATGAAAGAATATAATGCTAAATCAGAAGAGACAACATACTTTGAAAAGAATGAAGATATTAGACTTGTATTTGATTGTACAACTAGAGCTCCAGAGTTATATCCAGAAAAAATTAAGATTGCAGGTGAAGAGTATGAACTTACAAAAGTTCCAGAAACAGAAAATAGTTATGAAACAATTATTTCTGGCTCTGATAAAGCACAAAAAGTAAATGCAAAGATAGATGATATAACTTTAAATAGTGGTAATGTAGTACCAATAGAAAATCAAAATGTTGAATATGAAATATTGAAAGACCATACAAAGATTAGTGATATTAGTTATGATGTTTCTAATAGCAATGCAGATAAGGTTGATTTAAAAATAAAGTTTGAGGACCCAGATGGTGCTAATAAGATAACAAAAGTAAAGATAATAGACGAGTATGGATATAAAGCAGATACTACACTAGATAATTTAAGTAATGGAGTAAATGATGTATTATTTAAAAAGACAGGAGCTGAAAAATATACTGTAACAATTTACTCAACTTATGATAGAGATTCAGATAATACTGATGAAGTAAATTACTATAATGATGTGAAAATTCACAGTCAAGTAGTTTCATTAACGACTAGGTACATTGAAATGAAAGATATAGTGGATATCAAACTATATACATTTGATGATTTGGGTAATGCAGTAAAAGTTGATAGTTTAACAGAAGAGAATCTTAATGTTGTAGAAAATAGTTTGGTAGAGGTATCAATGAAAAATATACCAACATTCTATAGTAATGTTGAAAGTTATAGAGTTGAAGATAATAAGTTGAAATTAGTTTTATCTTATACTGATGCAATGGTATATACAGGGGAAGAAGAATTAAAGCCACTAGAGGTTACGCTTGATATACTAGAAGATACTCAAGAATATGAGTATAAGGGTTCATTTAAGTCATTAGTTGAAATGATGAGAGCACATAATACTAAAGGTGATGTTATTAACTTAGATAAGGATTATGATTTATCTGATTATCAGTTGAAAGATAAGCAAACAGCTTATATAGATTTTGATTATAAAGGAACAATAAATGCTAATGGACACACAATCAGCAATTTGACAAAACCTCTATTTAATAAATTAGATGGTGCAACTATAGAGAATTTGAACATTAAAGGAATTGTATTTAGTGGTGGAGATGCCAAAGGTGTTGTTGCAACATATTCTACAAATGAGACTAAAATTTCAAATGTTCACGTAGAAAATTTAGTTTCTCCAGATAGTGGTACAAGTGCATTAGTATATGAATTATCTAATTCATCTGTAATAGAAAAATGTAGTGCAACAAATTTAACATTTAATACAGGTTACTTGTGTCAAAGTTTATCAGCAGGGGTTGTAAATATGAAAAACAACTCTAAAATAGAAAATTGCTATGTACAAGGTACAATAGCATCAGGATGGTGGCATAATGCAGGTATTGTAGTAGATACAGATGATACTTGTGAAATAAGTCATAATATAGTTAATATGAAAATGACAGCGTATTTTGGACTTGGAGATAAAGCTTATGGACACGGATGCGGTGGAATAGTATGTTCAGATTTTAACAATGGTAAGCCAGATACTAAAGGATTAAATTTAAAAAATAATTTGAGTTTAGTAATAGGAAATGCCGGCGTTGGAGCAATATACAATCCTAAGAGAGCTACATTATCTAGTCAATCGCAAAATAACTATCAATTAGACACAGCAGTAACGAAAAATGAAGAGAAGAATGGAGTAATTACAATATCTGAAGATGATATTAATAAGGATTTCTTTATAAATCAATTAGGACTTGATACAGAGATTTGGAATGTTAGTGATGACTCAACAATGGATAAGTTACCTACATTAAAGGGTGTATCAAATTCATATATGGATGAAGGAAAGAGACCTGAAAATACTGAAATATATATTCCGGATTACAAGAGAGTTTCTGAATTAGATAGTTATAAAGAAGATAGAGAGATTACATATCATAATATGTATAAGTTAATGCCTTTCTATGATGCTAAAGAAATAATTAGAGATGGTAATAAGATACCAGATGGTCATAATTTAACTAAGAAAATAGTTCAATATATAGTACCATTTAATAAGGAAGGTAATATGATTTCAAATCTTACAACAGAGAATTATAAGAGTTTGGATAAGATTTATATTGTATATGAAGATGGAACTAAGGATAGTTATGAAATTGCATTTGATGATTACTATGGAAATGTTGTATCATATATGATAACAGAGCTTAATGTAGGATATAATTACAATAAATATGTAGTAGATACACAACAAGATAGTGTTAGAAGACTTATAAATTTAGCTTCTAGTTATGAATTTAAAGAGGATTTAGCACCAGTAACAGCAAGCATTGAAGAGGATAGTAGACTATATAAAGAGCATTTTGACAAATATACAAAGAAACATATTGATGATTTTGTTATAAATCTATTAGTGGATTTAGGATATTCACCAAACTTTGAAAGTGAAGTTTTAGATGATATAATAGAAAGCTCAATTATAAAATCTGGTAAGTTGAAAGAATATTTATTTGCATATAATTACTTTACATACTGGTATAACTTAGATATGGACGGTATAAATTTAGCAGATTCAGTTATGTTCCATTCATCTGAGATGTTTGATAAGGATATGACAATGAAATATTTAACTTCTCAACTTATACAAGGCTCAAATTCAGCAACTAATGGAACGGCAGGATTCTATAACAACTATTTTGTAAAATATACAAGAATATCTAATTTAGGATTATTCTTAGACTATTATGTAAATACATTGACACATTATAAATGTGGTGATGATTGGTTTAAAGCCAATTGGCAAGGTGGAATATATCGTTCTGTAAATGTTGAAGGTACTGATGAATTAGATTATACATTATGGGACCATTTAAAGAAAGATGGAAAAGTACAAACAGATTTCTTACCATTAATGACTGTTCCTGAAAATTCAACTTATGTAATGTCATCACCATCACAGGCATACTTTGGCTCATTAAGAGTTTATATGACTGACCCAAATGATTCAAAACAGATGGAGGCATTTGAAAAGAAAGTAAATGTATGGCTAAAAGAAGTACAATCATTCTATACTTTCGCATATAATTATTGGGGACCAAATAATATTAATAAATATTGTGATACAAACTATGATATGAGATTTACTTTAACAGGTAAAGGAAATGCAACAGTATATAATAATCCATTGACAACAGAAGAGCCATATCATAAATATTTCCTTGAAGCAGTAGGCAGATGGGCTGCGTCTCACGGTGGTGCTTATGCAAATGGTAATGAAGTATTTTGGGCAGCAATTAAGATGTTAGATAACTTCAGAGTTGGAACACACGAAACTTTGCATAATCAAGATTCTAAAATATTCTTAAATGGATATGGACGTAGAGGTAATGCGGAAGATTATGCAGCAGGATTTATACAACAATATTATAGAGATGGATGGGTAAGTCCAAATATCTTTGATGAAGAAGAGGATTTAGAAAATCCAGTATTTAAAGATAATACAACTCAAAATTTAAGAAAGTCAAGTGTTGAAGATAATGAGAAGTTAAAGGCATACTATAATAAATACTTTAGAGTAAATGATTTCTTAGATTGGATTGAGGCTAAAGCATATTTCCAATTATCAGATGAACAAAAAGCCAATATATCTGTACAAGTATCATATCCAAAGGTAAAAGACCAAGAAGCGGGAGATGAGGTAGTAGCATACACGCCTCTAACTAAAGATATGGTAGAAAAGATGAATTTAAATGATATGCAATCATTATGGGATAACAAAATAATGTTAAGACCAGGAGTTTCAAAATATGAAGAAAGGTCACCAGGAGCAGATACAGATTCAATCTTTAATATACACTGGTATCAGCCACATTCAGATAATAGTAGACCAGATGGTGCAAACTTTAAATACATTGCGTGGCAAATGGCTGGAGAAGGTGGATATTATGAAGGATTAGTACCATATTATTCATTATCATATATAGGAATAAAGGAAAATACTGGAGTACAGACAACAGACTTGATAGCTTTACGTTATATAATGAAAGATGAATCTATTACATTTGAAAAATACAAATTGGGTAGATATGAAGAATTGGCTAAACATTATAATGACCAAGGCACATATATCAATGCGGAACAGATTTATCAAGAATATGTTGAAGCATTAAAGACAGATGCAGAAAATAAAGATAGAAAACTTACACAAAGTACAAAGGTTAAGAAAAAATATTTCCAAAAAATTAGATTGGAAACAAATGACTTTAATATAGAGCCATTTGAACAAAAAGCTGAAGCAGCTGGAACAGATGAAACAGATGAAGTGGCAACAATAGATTCAAGGGATAATAAAGTTGAGATAGACAGTAAGAGGGGAGTAACATCTATGCCTAAAGAAAAAGAGGTAACGATTCAAGAGGAAAATGTAACAGCTTCTGAAGAAGTAATGGGTAATTCTACTGTAACAAATGAGGTATATACAGAAAGTAATGAAATTACGACTAATACAAATGTTGATGAACTTGAATTACCAAAACGAAAAGATAGTGAGTTAGATGATACTGAAAAATAAAAAACATAACTCCTAGGCAATGAAAGATTGCAGAGGGAATATCTGAAAGTTGTTGTCTTTGAAAATAAGAAAAATGATACCTGTAAAAGGGTATCATTTTTTGTGTTCTAATGCCTATTAAAAGTGAATAAAATTAAATAAAAAATATTCATTTATGGGGGCAAAGCAATGAAAGGAATATCAATAGAAGAACGTGCAATAAAGTTAGCACATTATATAATAGAAACTAAAGAAACGGTAAGAAGTACGGCGAAAACATTTGGAATAAGTAAAAGTACTGTACACACGGATGTAACACTAAAGAACGGTAAAAGAAATGGACAAGTTGTTCCTGAAAGTATTGAAATAAAGAAAGTTTTTCTAGCAGAAAAGAATCCAGTTGTGAAGTTGGGATTAGTAATTAAATAACAAAATTAGTAAAGCTTTAAATATAAAATTTTAAGGCTTTATTTTTTTGACATAAAATTATATAAAAATAAATTTAAAAAGCCACAAAATCGATTGTGAAGCAAATTAAAATCAAATGAAAGGAGGATTATATGAACAAACAAAATTAAAAGGTTTATGGATACCAGTAGAAATTTTATTAGATGAACAATTATCAGATAAAGAAAAATTAATATTAT
>CANQRS010000021.1 GCA_947626295.1 uncultured Clostridia bacterium | reverse complement strand
TGCTCCTACTTCTAACTTAATTATTCCTTCGTTTTCTGTATTTCTTGTTATGCTATCCCAATCTGTAAATTCCTCATTTGTTGTCCACGCATATTTTATTGTATATGTTTTTTCTGCCAATCCACTCTTTTCATCTTTTATTGTTATTTTTCCCTTTTGCTCTTGTAATGGATTTGTATTTTCCCCTACTTCTAATACTGGGTCTTCTTCATCTATTTTTTCTATTGTTATATCTTTACTATTTTCTGATATATTTCCTGCCTTGTCTTTTACCCATATATAATATGTTCCTTCTCCATATTTTTCATCACTTGTCCAGTTGGTTGAGTCTGTCTCGACCCAACCCTGTTCTTCTGCTGTTGGCTTGTTGTCCTCCTCTTTTATTATGTATCCTGCTATTCCACTTTCTTTATCTTCTGCCTCTACTGTTATTGATTTTTTTGCGTTGCTCCAATTTCCATTTGCTGTTACTTGAATTATTTTTGGTAGTCCACTATCTTCTACTGTAATTGATGCCGAATTTCCGCCATTATTTCCATCCCATAATCTTACTTCTATTTCATCTCCTGGCTCTAATCCTTCTATTGTTTCTTTCTTTTGTCCTTTTGGTACTGTTACCCAGTCTTCGTCTCCTGAACCGTCTTTTTTCTTTACTTTATATTGTATTTGATAGTCTCCTTCTTCTGTTGTGTCCTCTACTGTTACTGATGCTTTTCCTTTAGAATCCCATTCTAAATCTCCAAATTTTATTGCTCCTTGTTGTCCTGGCTCTTTTCCTCCTGCATCTGGTATTGTTCCTGTTGTTATTCCGTTTTCTTTTCCTTTTAATTCTGCTGTTCCTGTATTTTTTACTATATCGTCTACTTCTACTTTTATATCATAAGTTTCACCTTGTTCTAATCCTGTAAATTCATATATTGTTCCTTGTTTCTCTACTGGTGGCTCTGTATATGTTAATTCACTATCTTTCTTTATATAATATCTATATGTTGGATTTTCTCCTAATCCTGATTCCTCATCTTTTGCTGTCACTTCTACTGTTACACTATTTGTTTTTGTTCCTTTTAATGCTAGTTGTACATCTGGATTTATTTGGTCTATATATAGATTTATTATTTCTTCATATTTTACTATATTTCCTAATACATCTTTTACCCATATTTCTATTCCTTCTGTCTTTTCACTATATGTCATAGTATTTCCTTCTTGCCACGTTTTTCCTCCATCAAAACTGTATGGCTTACTATCTAATTCTCCTATATCTGCTGTTACTGTCAATGTTACATCATCTTTTACCCAGTCTTTTGGATATTCGCTTACCGCTAAACTATACAAGTCTGCTTCTATTGTCTTTGTATCCATTTGTCCTTCTTCATTTACTGCTACTACTTTTATATAATATTTTCCTGGCGTTAATTCTTTAAAGTCATACTCTGCTGTTTGGTTATTTCCTGTTGCTTCTTCTAGTCTAGTTTCTGCCCCTTCTAATTCTTCCATACTATTTGCTATAAAATAGTAATATGTTCCTCCTTCCATTCTTGATGCCGTTACATTTATTTTTATCCTAGAACTCGTTTTTTCTACTATTACTACTTTTCTTATTTTTGGTGAAGTTATTGTTCCATCTTCTACGTAGTCTACATTCAAATTATCATCATCATCTATACCTACGTCAAAAATTTTTCCATCTACTTCTACCTTTGGCTTTCCTGTCTCTTTATCTGTTTCTGTAGGATATCCCTTTTCCTCTAAATAGTCTAAAAATTCATCTTCTCCAACATCCCCATATTTACTTTTAGCAACTGATTCTAAAAATTCTCTTTGTAATTGTTCACTTCCTTCTGATGCGTTAGCCGCTACTGCTGCCTCATTTGCCCTATTAATTAATCCATCAGCTGTGAACATTTTTATTGAGATTGCTGCCAATAAAATCATAATAATTATTGTTATAATTAACACCATTAGTGTTAATCCTTCTTGATTACGCAAAATGTCGCCTTTTGTTCCGAACGCATTTCGCCCGTTTAGTCTTTCATTTTCCCTTTTGATTTTGTCTTTCTGTGCTCCTTTTTCATTGACTTTTCCCATTTTTTTCTTTTCTCCCTTCTTCTAAATGTACTCAATTTTAATTTTATTTTACCGTGAATGATATTCACAGTTTATATATTATATTAAATTAATTTTTTTGTCAACATTTTTCGACTTTATTTTCTCTTTTTTCTTTCTTGTCCGCTTTGCTCTAATATTTTAATTTTCGACAGAATATTTTATATGACTTCTGATATACTATTTCTATGTGTGAGCATTATTCACTTCTATATTTTTTTACTTGATGATATAAGAAAAAGAAGTCGATACTTTTTATAAAATTTTTAGAAAGTTGGTGTTTTCCTTGATAATAAAAAATGAAGATGTTTTAAATTGCATCGGTAGTAAAATAAAAAAGTCCCGATTAGAAAAAAAATTGACTCAAAATACTTTAGCAGAAAAAGTTGATATTTCAACAGATTTACTTCGTAATATAGAAAATGGTCGCAATGCAGGTAGCATTGCTACTTTGATTAATATATGTAATGCTTTAGATATCACTACCGACTTTCTCTTCAGTGATTTACTGACAAGTATTGATAAACAAATCGATAACAACTTACATCATTACTTCCAACAAATCTCACCAGAAGATAGAAATATAATTCAACAAATTATTATTTATTTAGATAAAAAATATAATGATTAAAGGGACTTTTTACAGTCCCTTTTATTTTTTAAATTCTTCACTCAATTTTCCTATAGCCTTAGTTTCAATTCTCGAAACATAAGAACGAGATATTCCCATTGAATTTGCTATTTCATTTTGTGTTTTAGGTTTTTGACCATTAAGCCCAAATCTTAATTCAATAATCGTTCTTTCTCTATCTTTTAAAACTGATTTCATCTTTTTATATAATTTTTTTATTTTCATTTTTAAGTCAACAACTTCTTCTACACTTCTCTCATCATTTTCTAAAACTTCTTCTAATGTAACTACATTATCATCTTTATCTTTACCTATAGTGTCATTCAAATATACTTCTGAATTTAATTTTTTTGTAGACCTTAAATACATTAAAATTTCGTTATCAATACATCTTGAAACATAAGTAGAAAGTCGTGCTCCTTTTTCTACATTAAAACTATTTATTCCTTTTATTAAGCCTATAGTACCTATCGAAAGTAAATCATCTTGCTCTATATTTGTATTACAATATTTTTTGCATACGTGTGCAACTAATCTTAAGTTTTTTTCTATTAATAAATTTCGTGCCTCTTCATCTCCACAAGCTAGTCTTTTCAAAGCCTCTTTTTCTTCTTCTGCTGACAATGGCTCTGGGAACATACTTCCTCCAGAAATATATCCTACTACAAATATTGTAGATTTTAAGAAACTCAATATGCCTGCTACCCCAAGGCTTAAAAACATAGTTCTACCTCCATTTTTCTTATAACACATTATATGTTTTTAAAAAACAAAAGTGCCTGTTCCAATTAAAATTTTTTTATCCAAAAATAATTGACAAACAAAACAAAAGTGCTATAATAGATTATGAATGAAAAAATTTAAAAAATATTTTATGGAGAAAGAAATGAAAATGAATAAAACACAAAAAATTATCGTAATAACTATACTAATATTAGCAATACTTTTAGGTATATTTGTAGTACATTTTGCAAGAAAAAAACAAGTTGCTGTGGAAGTCTCAAGTTCTGAAACTGATTTAGAGAGAACTAAATCGAATGGAGAAATTGAAAATTTGACAACTCCTTCAACTCAAACAAATACCGAAAATACTAATGTATGGCAAATTTCAAGTAATACTTCAACAGACCAAAATGTTTCTTCTAATAATACTACTAATACTACTCAAAATACAGACAATCAAAATAAAACTGAAGAAACGCCATCAAACAAAACTGAGACTAAAAACACTAATACAACTCAGACTAAAGATTCAGACAAAGAAACAAAAACAACAAACAACAACACAAATACTACAAAAAATACTACAAGTACTAAATCAGATAATAAGTCAGAAAATAAAAGTAGTAAAAAAGGTGTAATATACCTAACATTTGATGATGGTCCATCTTCAACTTCTACACCTAAAATTTTAGATATTTTAAAAGAAGAAAATGTAAAGGCTACATTCTTTATTCTAAATTACGATAATGATAAAGTAAATATTTTAAAACGTGAAGCTGCAGAAGGTCATTCTATTGGTATCCACGGATATTCACACGATTATAAACAAATATATAAAAGTGATGATGCCTATATGGATAATCTAAACAAATTACAAAACAAAATAAAAGATACTTTAGGAGTAACCTCTCAAATAACTAGATTCCCTGGTGGAAGTTCAAATACAATAAGTCGTAGATACAGCAAAGGCATAATGTCAAGACTTACAAAAAATATCCAAAAAGCAGGATACAAATATTATGATTGGAATGTTGATTCTGATGATGCAGGTTCAGCTAAAAATAAAACTCAAGTATATAACAATGTTACAAAAGGGTTAAGTAAAAATAGGTCAAATGTTGTATTAATGCACGACTTCTCAGGTAACTCAAAAACTATTGGTGCTCTTAAAAATATTATAGAATATGGAAAAGAAAATGGATACACATTTTTACCAATTACTTATGATAGTGATTTAACAGTACATCACGGTGTACAAAATTAAACTGAGGATTTTATAATCCTCAGTTTTTTTATGCTAAATCTAGGTCAAAATAAAATTCTATTCCCCCTATTACATTTCTAGCTCCATATTCATTTCCATAATTATTCATAATTGCCTTTACTATTGCTAATCCTATTCCATTTCCACCTTCCGAGCGATTTCTTGATTCATCTATTTTATAAAATCTATTCCAGATATGTACAAGTTCTTCTTCTGGCATTTCTTCTAAAGTATTAAATACTGATATTCTTACCTTTTTATCCGCTTCTCTAATCTCATTTTTAATTTCAATTTTCCTTATCCCATTAATTTCTGTAGAATATTTTATAGCATTAGTTATATAATTTGTAAAAACGAGGTCTATATAATCTTCATCAGCAATAACATTAATTTCTCCTTCTTCTTTAAACTCAACATTTATTTTTTCTTTTTCTATCATAACATTAGATTTTCGCAAAATCTCTCGTTCTAATTCTATAATATTAAATTCAACATTATTAAAACGCATATTTCCATATTCGAGCTTCATAAGTTCAAGTAATCGTTTTACTAATTTATCCATTTTTGTTGCTTCATCTAAAATTACTTCCGCATAAAATTTTCTACTTTCTTCATCTGTATTAACATTTTCTATTAATCCCTCGCTATATCCTTGAATAAGTGCTATTGGTGTTTTTAACTCGTGTGATACATCTGATATAAAGCTTTTTCTCATTTCATCAATATGAGACTTTTCTTCTACATCTTTTTCTAATTCCATATTGGCTGCTCTCAACTGTCCTATTGTAGATTCTAATTTGCGTGACATTTTATTAATACTTTTTCCTAATTCATCGAACTCATCTTGTGATGGCGAGTAGTTGTATTTTTGACTAAAGTCAAGATTAGACATTTTCTTTGCAATATTTTTTAATTCTTCTATTGGTCTACAAAATCTCTGTGATACTAATGATGAAAAGATACCTCCTACAATAATCATTACAAATGCTATAATGTATAAAAATTTATTTGTAATTTTTACACTTTCCTGTATTGATATTATTGGCATTCTCATATACAATTTATATCCATTATCCATTATTGCTGTAATCATAACATAATTTATATTTGTCCTTGAATCTTCCATTTCACTAATTATATATGATTTATCTTCTTTTGCCATTAAATTATATTGTTCTCTTATAATTTTAGAATTCATAATACTTTGTTGCAACATATTTGAAAAGAAGTCTTTATTAGAAATATATATTGTCTCATCATAACTATCTTTTATTAATATATCAAAATCATTTTTTATTGATATTTCTTCCAATTGATTTTCAATTTCTTCTTGGCTATATCCATTATTATAAAATTCATTTACAGATGTATATACTTCCTTTAATTTATTTTCTTTATTATATAAATAGAAATCCTCTAATACAAAATTATTTAATAATAACACAATGACTATAATAGAAAGTATTGACACACATAGAAATATAAATAATTTAACTCTTATTGATGTAAATGCAATTTTTATTTTATTCAATTATTTCTTCACCTCAAATTTATAACCTATTCCTCTTATTGTTTGTATGTATTTTCCCTTTTTACCCAATTTGTGTCTAAGCTTTTTTATATGACTATCTATAGTTCTAGAATCCCCATAATAATCATAATTCCATACATTATTTAATATTTTATCTCTTGATAATGCAATTCTTTCATTATCTAATAAATACTTTAATAATTCATATTCTCTTAAACTAAGTTCTATTGGCTTTCCATCAACTGTAACTGTTCTACCATCTTCATCAATTTCGATTCCGTCAAAATTCTTTATTTGTTTTTCCTCTCCTTCTACCCTTTTTAAGATGGCTTCTATTCTTGCTACTAAAATTTTAGGACTAAATGGTTTTGTAATATATTCATCTACTCCCAATTCAAATCCAAATAATTCATCTTGTTCTTCTCCCCTTGCTGTAAGCATAATTACAGGTATCTTTGTTTCTTGTCTTATTTTTCTTAATACAGTCCATCCATCTATTTTAGGCATCATAACATCTAATAATACCATATTTATTTTTTCTTTATTTGTTTCAAAAATATCTAAAGCTTCTTCTCCATCTTTTGCCTGTAAAATTTTATATCCTTTTACATTTAAAAAGTCTTTAATTAATTTTCTCATTCTTTCTTCATCATCAACGACTAAAATAGTTGTATCTTGCAAAACTCTCTCCTCCTTTTTATCGTATTTTACCACAACTATATGACTATTCTGTGAAATTTTTGTAGCTATTTTCCTACTTTAATAATCTTCGTATCGTGTGCAAGTTCTACATCACTATTATTTACAACATTCATAATACCATAATTTAATTCACTTTGTACTGCCCAATATTCATCATAATCAGTTACATCTAAGTAACAATACCCAGATAAGTTATATGAATTTATATTTACATTTTTAAGATATACATTTGCACTATCTTTAATTACCATTTCATTATTACTTAAATAACTTAATATTTTATTTTGCAAAATTCTTAGTTTATTTAAGTCTGTTTCAAATACTATATTTAATTCAAAATTAAATAATCTTTTTTTCATTCTACTTACATTTATCACTGTAGTATTTGATATTACCGAATTTGGAACTTGAGCAACAGTATTTTCTAATGTTCTTAGTCTCGTACTCCTGAATGTAATATCTTCAACTGTTCCTTCAAAGTTATCAAATTTTATATATTCTCCAACTTTAAAAGGGTCATCTAATGCTATCATTATTCCACTAAATAAGTTCTTTAAAGTATCCTGTGCTGCTAAAGTTAACACAACACTCCCTAATCCTAGACCTGTAACTAATCCACCTAAATTATATCCTAATTCTGAAATTATCATAAAACCTGCAATTATGTATATTACTGCTCTAATAATCTTTACAATAAAATTTATTGTAGATTTTCCCATTTCTTTATCTGATTTATCTTTTATTCTTTTTATAAATATCGAATCAGATGTTATGCTTTGAGCTAATCCTATAGCTGTTGTCAAGATAACTATTATCTTGAATATCTTTGTAGTTGTTTGCATAACCTCCTCGCTTATTCCAAGTACAGGCTTTAAATATATTATAGCTATATAAATTCCTAAAACTCTAAAAAATGATTTTAACGGTTTATAAAAAGGATTTTTCTTTATATCATTTGTTTTACTTTTGAAGTTAAATATTTTTATTATTATGTAAGAAAAAAGCGGACTAAATATATCTAGAACCGCAATTATCATAATAGCAACTATTAATTCCATTGTTATTTCTGCATTCAAATTAGAAATCCATTCACTTATTTTAGTCATTAATATTCACCATCCCATCTTTCAATTTAGTCGGAGCTAAAAACTCCGACTTTTAATTCATATAATCTTTTAATTTTTTACTTCTACTAGGATGTCTTAATTTGCGTAATGCTTTTGCCTCTATTTGTCTAATTCTTTCCCTAGTAACATCAAATTCTCTTCCTACTTCTTCTAAAGTTCTTGCTTTACCATCATCAAGTCCAAATCTTAATCTTAATACTTTAGCTTCCCTATTAGTTAATGTTGTCATTACTTCTTCTAATTGTTCTTTTAATAAAGTATATGCCGCAACATCTTGTGGCTCTGGTGAATCATCATCTTGTATAAAATCACCTAAATGGCTATCATCTTCTTCTCCTATTGGTGTTTCCAAAGAAACTGGGTCTTGAGCTATTTTTTGGATTTCTATTACTTTTTCTACTGGCATTTCTAATTCTTTTGAAATTTCTTCTGGCGTAGGTTCTCTTCCCATTTGTTGCAACAAATGTCTAGAAGTTCTTATTAATTTATTAATTGTTTCTACCATATGCACTGGTATCCTTATAGTTCTTGCTTGGTCTGCTATTGCTCTTGTAATTGATTGTCTTATCCACCAAGTAGCATAAGTACTAAACTTAAATCCTTTTGTATAATCAAATTTTTCAACTGCTTTTATTAGTCCCATATTACCTTCTTGTATTAAATCTAAAAAAAGCATTCCTCTACCTACATACTTTTTTGCTATACTTACTACTAATCTTAAATTTGCTTCTGCTAATTCTTTTTTAGCCTCTTCATCTCCTTTTAAAACTTTTTCTGCAAGTTCAATTTCTTTTTCATAACTTAATAATGGAATTCTACCTATTTCTCTTAAATACATTCTAACAGGGTCATCTATGTTTATTCCTTCAAAATTATCTGTATTATCTACTTCATCTAATTTTAAATTTTCTACTTCTTCTAAGTCTTCTTCATCTGGTCCTTCCTCAAAATCATCATTTAATAAATTTACTCCCATTTTTTCCATTGCATCAAATATTTTTTCCATTTGATTTGGATTAGCATCATCTAATTCTGTAGCCAATTCTCCATAAGTTATTTTTCCATTTTCCTTGGCTCTTTTTATTATTTTTTCTACTTTTTCTTTTGTTTTTTCATCAACATTTTTATTATCTAATTTTTCATCATATACATCTAATTGTCCACTTATTTCTTCTCTTTTATTTTTTCCATTCACCTTTCATTCACCCCTATTTTATTTTTACTAATTTTAAAATTATGTCATTTAATTCTTTCCCTAGCTCTTTTTTTCTTTCTAAATCAGTTTCCTTTTCTTCCTCTTCTAAAATGTCGTCTCTTCTTTTTTCTAGTTTTTCTCTTTGATATTTTTGTAAGATATCTGATATTGCTTTTTGATTATCTGTAATTTCGTAATCTTCTGCCATAATTTCTGTTAAATGATTTTTTAAATCTTCTTCTTCTAAATGGTCTAATATTGAACTTAAATTTGTATTTTCTTTTTCCATTTCTGCATATATCTGTGCCAAAATTTTCTTATTGACTTCACTTTTAAAATCATCTACAGATATATTTTCTTTTATTAATTGATATGTTTCTATATTGTTTATTAATATCGAAATTATTGTATTTTCTCTTTTTATAATATCTTTAGAAATATTTACTTCTTCTCTTTTTTCTTTTCTACTTGTAATAGCTTTGTCTCTCTCTAAAATTTTACCATCTTTTTTATTTAGTCTATATTGAAGTTTATTTACTTCTGCATATATTGCTTCCTTTGATATATTATACCCTTTTGCTATCTTTTCTATGTATATTTCTTTTTCCATTGTATTATCAATCTTTGATAATAATTTTGCTATTTCATTTAAAAATTTTATTTTATCACTCGCATTTTCTAAATTCAAATTTTGTTTTAGTATTTTTATTTTATATTCTATTAATGATATTGCATTATCCAATAATTTTTGAAATCTTGCTGTACCATATTTTAGAACATATTCATCTGGGTCCTTTGCATCTGGCATTTGTAATACTCTCATATCACAGCCCATATTTTGCATAACCTCCATTGCTCTAACTACAGCTGTTTGTCCTGCCTCATCTGCATCAAACCCTAATATTACTTGCTCTGTATTTTTTCTTAATAGCCAGCCTTGTTGAGTTGTAAGCGCAGTTCCAAGTGCTCCTACAACATTTGTTATTCCTCTTTGATGCAATGATATTACATCCATATACCCTTCTACTATTAAAAGTTTTTTTGTATCTCCTTTTTTAGCTACATTTAATCCAAATAAATGCCTTCCTTTACTATACACTACATTTTCTGGCGAGTTTATGTATTTAGGCTTTGAATCATCTAAAACTCTACCTCCAAATCCTATTACTCTACCTCTTTCATCTGCTATTGGTATCATTAATCTATTTCTATACCTATCTATATACATACCTTTTTCATTTTTATTTACTAAACCTGATTCTAATATTTCTTCTTCTTTAAATCCTTCTTTTTTTAGTGCATTATATAGCTCGTCGAATTTACCAGAAAATCCTATTTTGAAATTTTTTAATGTTTCTTGATTCATTTTTCTTTTTTTTATATATTCTTGTCCTATTTTAGCTTCATTGCTATATAGTCTTTTATTGTAATATTCTGCTGCAAATGAATTTACTTTATATACTTTTGCTCTTAATTCTTCTTTTTTATTGTCTGCATTATTTGTTAACACTGGTAGTGTAATATTTGCCTTTTCTGCCAATAATTGTACTGCTTCTTTAAATCCTGTTCCTTCTATTTTACTTATAAATGTTATTACATTTCCTCCTACTCCACAGCCAAAACAGTGAAATATTTGTTTATCTGGTGATACTGAAAGTGATGGTGATTTTTCATTATGAAATGGGCAGATTCCAAAATAATTTCTACCACTTCTTTTTAGATGTATATATTGTGACACTACTTCTACTATATCGTTTGCTTGTCTAACTTCTTCTAATATTTCATCACTATATCTCACATCTATCCCCCTCTTTCAAAATTCCCCATATTATATTATTCGACCAATTTTACATAAATCCCCCTTTTTCTTTAAAAATTATATCAAAAAAACACAATTATAATAATTTTTAATGCTCTATAATAAAGATTAATATTTTTTATTATTTTGGTCAAACTAAAATATAATATTTACTAAATTGATAAAAGAAAGGATTCTTAAATATGAATAAAAAATTTACAATCTTTCTAGTTATAGCTATTGCTATTATAATCGGTATTGGAGGATATTTATATTTTTCATCAAAAAATAAAAATTCAGAAGAACCATCTTATGAAACTTCTAGGACTTCTACAAATGAAAATTCCCAAAGCAATACATCATCAAACAATGCTACCTCAAATGATACTACTTCAAGTAATACAGCTTCTAATAATACTACAAATCAAAATACTTCAGAGAATATTACTAGTCCCGAAGCCCTAGAGCCTGAAACTAAAACTGAAGTAAAAGAGACCGAAATAGCTTCCTTTACTACAAAAATTTATTCTAAAAATGATTCTGATAGACAAAATAATTTAACAGTATCGTGTTCTACTTTAAATGATACCATTGTAGAAAATGGAAGTACATTTTCATTTTGTGGTACTCTCGGAAAAACCTCAGATAATAAAGGATATGAAAAAGCAACTGTTTTTAAAGATGGTAAAGAGGTAGAAGCTATGGGCGGTGGTATTTGCCAAGTTAGTAGCACTTTATATAATGCTATTAAAAAAGTACCTAATATTGATATTGTTGAAAGACACAATCATAGTGGCGAAGTCTATTATGTTCCAGAGGGGCAAGATGCAGCAGTGGCTTATGGAACTTATGATTTTAAATTTACCAATAATTCTGGTAATTCTTTAAAAATAAAAGCCAAAAATACAAAAAATAACGTTACTATTAAAATTTTAAAATTGGAATAATTATAAATTAGCTTCATATATTTCTTACAGAAAGGATTGATGGTAATTATGAAAAAAATATATGTTTCTTTTATAGCCTCTATTGTACTTGTTTTATTTACAGGAGTAATATGTTTTGCTGATTATTCTAATTATATATGGAGCAATTCTTCGGAATTAACTGCTTTAGTTTCTAATAATGTAACAGAAAATTATACTGATGATACTTCTAATCCTTTAAACCTAGATTGTGGCTCTGCTATACTTATTGAGCAAACTACAGGTCAAGTTTTATATTCATATAATTCCCACGAACAATTAAGACCTGCAAGTGTTACTAAATTAATGAGTATTTTACTCATTATGGAAGCTATTGAGTCAGGGCAAATATCTTATGACACTCAAATTCCTTGTTCTGAAACAGCTTCTTCTATGGGAGGCTCTCAAATTTGGCTTGATACTACTGAAAGTTTAACAGTAAAAGAAATGCTAAAAGCAATTTGCGTTGTTTCTGCAAATGATTGTGTTGTAGCTATGGCAGAATATCTAGCAGGTTCTGAAGATGCTTTTGTCGATAAAATGAATCAAAGAGCATCTGAATTAGGTATGAATGATACCACTTTCAAAAATTGTCACGGAATAGATGAAGATGGTCATATAACATCAAGTTACGATATTTCACTTATGTCTAAAGAATTATTAAATAAATATCCAGAAATAACAGAATATACGACTATATGGAATGATACTTTAAGAGATGGAAAGTCCCAACTAGTTAATACCAATAAATTAGTTCGTAATTACTCAGGCTGTACCGGATTAAAAACTGGCTCTACTTCTCTTGCATTATATAATCTTTCCGCTTCTGCAACGCGAAATAATCTATCTTTAATTGCTGTAATTATGAAAGCACCTACTTCAGCTGAACGTTTTAGTAATGCCTCAAAATTGTTAGATTATGGCTTTAATAATTTTGAATATGTTTCTTTTGGTAAATCTAATGAAGTGATTCAATCAGTTCAAGTAAACAAAGGAACTTCCTCAAATGTTAATGCTGTATTAGAGACTGATGTCGGTAAATTACTTTCAAAAGGTACTAATACTAATGTAGATAAAACAATAACTTTATCTGATACTATTAATGCTCCCATAAAAAAAGGTGATATTATTGGTTCTGTTTCCTTTTCTTTAAATGATGAAACTATTGCTACTGCAAATTTAATTGCCGATTCTAATATTGACAAATTAAACATTTTTTATATGAGTAAATCTGTAATTTCAAATTGGTTCAATTTACTACGATAAAAAAGATTATCTAAAAGATAATCTTTTTTACATATCATATATTTTGCATTTTTCTTTAATTATACCTTTTCTGTATGCATTTAATAATTTAGTTAAATCACAAATTTGCTCTTGCAATTCTTTTCCTCTATCTGTGTCTGCTATCTTCTTTCTCTCTACTTTTTCTACAATTTGTTCTGTCGAATAAATATCCAATTCATTTTTTATTGCATCATCTGTAGATTTAAAAGTTTCGTGTGCAGTTAAAATCAATCCATAAGAATTATATATTAATGTATATCCTGCAATTCCTGTAGTTTTTTGATATGCCTTTGAAAATCCTCCATCTATCATCAATAATTTGCCATTTGCTTTTATTGGAGATTCTCCTGCCTTGAATTTTACAGGAACGTGACCTGATATAATATGCCCATTTTCTTCATCTATTGAAAATTCGCTTAAAATTTTCTTGCAAAATTCTTCGTCATTAGATAATTTATAAAAGGCATTTTTATTTTCTTTCCACGTTTCTTCTTCCTCAACAAAATATCTCTCAAAAGTTTTCATTGAATCTTTACAAAATACTGGTGATTTACTACCACACCACAAATACCACATAAAATCCATAGCATCTTCTTTTTCCTTCGAGCCTTCTTGAGAGAAATATGCCTGTCTTGCAATTTTATCTATATTATCTAACAATTCTTTCCCTTTTAGTTTTTTTCCTCCTAATTTTATTTCCATCATCTCGCCATTTTCATCTACCGGTACACAACCGTGTATTAGCAAATTACCATTATAGACTTTATATAAGCTTCCTTTATTATATAGAAAATTAATATGTCTTTGCAATTTTTCACTATTCTTGAAACTACTTATCATTTTATTTACAACTTCTTTTTCTTCATCTGATAATTCATAAGGAGATTTTTCGCTAACTGTTGGAAATTCTTTATCTAATAATTTATATTTTTTCCCATCTATTTTGACTTCTCCTTTATCATAGTCAATTTTATCTAAAAACAATCTCTTTTCCATTTCATATTCTGAATGTTTTTTTATTAATTGACCTTCAAGTTTAAATTGTATAATAGCAGCCGCTTTTTGCGTTTTGCTTAATGTCGTAGCCGAAAATCCACTTTTACTTCCTTCTTGAATATGAGGCATAAATCTTTTACACTCATCTTTTGCATATTCTGTATTAGCAAACTCTGTTATTGTTCTTATATTTATACCATATTTATCTTCTAATATATCTAAATTATCATATCTAGCACATATTCTTATAACATTAAATATACACGCTGCACTCCCTGCTGCTGCTCCCATCCAAATAATGTCGTGATTTCCCCATTGTATATCTATAGAATGATAATTCATCAACTTATCTATTATTATATCTGGTCCTGGTCCTCTATCATATATATCTCCTATTATATGTAAATGGTCTATTGCAAATTGTTGTATCAAATGTGATAATTCTATTATAAAAGCATCTGCTCTATCTAACTTTATTATTGAATCAATTATTTGATTATAATAAAGCTCTTTGTCAACTATTTTTTGTTCTGCGTGTAAAATCTCATCTAAAATATATTCATAACTTTTTGATATTGCTTTTCTAACTTTTGACCTACTATATTTTGATGCTACATTTTTACACATTTTAATTAACCTATATAATGTTATTTTATAAAATTCATTCAAATCTTGTTCATCTATTTCGTTTTTTATTAATTTTAATTTTTCTTCTGGATAATAGATTAGTGTTGCCAATTTTTTCCTTTCACTATTTAACATAGTGTTTCCAAAAGTTTCGTCAATTTTTGTTCTTATTACTCCTGAAGCATTTTTTAATATATGGACAAATGATTCATATTCTCCGTGTAAATCACTTAAAAAGTGTTCTGTCCCTTTTGGCAAATTTAATATTGCTTTTAAATTTATAATTTCTGTACATACTTCTTGGACGTTAGGAAATCTTTCTGACAATAATTCTAAATACTTTAATTCGTTTTTTGTATAATTCTCCATAATTATTATCCTTCCTTTCTTATATACACATTATATATTATACCAACTTATACCAACAAATTCAAGCATTTTTACATAACTTACTAGCTTTAATATCTTGACTTTATTGAGAAATTGAGTTAATATATATGATATGATAATGTTTTTTAAGGAAATGAGGTTTTAAATATGTTATGTAGTATATGCAATAAAAATCCAGCAGTTATCTTTTCTAGTAAAGAAGAAAATGGTCAAAGAAAAATGGAAGGACTATGTATCCCTTGCGCTAAAAAACAAGGAATAGATACAGACGAAATACTAACTCAACAAAATGATGCTATGACAAAAATGCAAGCATCTGATTTAAGTAAGCAAATTGAAGGATTAGTTAGAAACTTAGCAGAAAATTTAGGAGATATTGATGGTATTGAATTAAATGCTATGCCATTTTCAAATTATGATGATGTAGATAATGAAGATGATAATGATGATGATAAAAATGATGCGAACTCAGACCGCCCTATATTTGCAGGAGCTATTCCTTTTGGTTCAATTTTTGGTGAACTAGGTAATTTTAATAATAATGGTAATACTTCAACTGAAAATAATTCTAATAATACTAAGAAAAAAGTAAAAGTTGATAAAAAGAAAAATAACAAAAACAAAAAGAAAAAATACTTAGATAGTTTTGGAGTAAATTTAACTGCAAAAGCTAAAAACAATGAATTAGATATGGTTATAGGACGTGATAAAGAATTACAAAGAGTTATACAAATTTTAAATAGACGTTCTAAAAATAACCCTTGTTTAATTGGAGAACCTGGTGTTGGTAAAACAGCTATAGCTCAAGGCTTAGCAATAAAAATAGCAAATCAAAATGTACCTGCAAAACTTTTAAATAAAGAAATCTATTTATTAGATATTACTTCTGTTCTTGCTGGAACACAATTTAGAGGACAGTTTGAAGCTAGAATGAAGGGTATAATTGATGAATGTACACATTACGGAAACATCATTTTAGTTATTGACGAAATACATAGTATTATAGGCGCTGGGGCTGGCGGAGAAAATGATTCTATGAATGCTGCTAATATTTTAAAGCCCGCATTAGCAAATGGATATATCCAATTAATTGGTACAACTACAATAAAAGAATATCGTAAATTTATAGAAAAAGACCCTGCACTTGAGCGTAGATTTCAACAAGTATTGGTTGAAGAACCTTCTGAAGATGATTCTATTGGCATACTTGAAGGAATTAAAAAATATTACGAAGAATATCACAAAGTAAAAATTTCTACAGATGTTATTAGACAAACTGTAATAATGTCTGAAAAATACATTCACGACCGTTTCTTACCAGACAAAGCAATAGATATATTAGATGAAGCGTGTTCAAGAATTAATTTAGAGAATGTTGAACTATTTAAACTTGAGGTTTTAAAAAATCAATTAAAAGAGATTCAAGAAAAAAAGGAAAATGCTGCAAATGCTGATTCTACCGAAGATTATCAAAAAGCAGCTTCTTTAAAAACAGAAGAATGTAGATTAATTGACCAAATCAACGAAATAAATGCTAATATGAAAATTCAAAACCTTACCGTACACGACGTTGCCGAAGTTATAGAAAGTTGGACAAAAATACCTGTTAAGAAAATTACAGAAAAAGAAACTCAAAAGCTTCTAAATTTAGAAACAAATCTTCATAAGAGAATTATTGGACAAAATGAAGCTGTAAATAGTGTAGCTCGTTCAATTAGAAGAAATCGTGCAGGACTTAAAAGTACAAAAAGACCACCTTCATTTATATTTGTAGGTCCTACTGGTGTTGGTAAAACTGAACTTGCCAAAAGTTTAGCTTACGAAATGTTCGGTTCAGAAGATTCAATTATCAGAATAGATATGTCCGAATATATGGAAAGTAATTCTACAGCAAAATTAATTGGTGCACCTCCAGGATATGTTGGATATGATGATGCTGGACAACTTACAGATAAAGTCAAAAGAAAGCCATATTCTATAATTCTTTTAGACGAAATTGAAAAAGCTCATCCAGATGTTTTCAATCTTCTACTTCAAGTATTAGATGATGGCAGACTTACAGATTCTCAAGGCAACACAGTTAGTTTCCAAAATACAATCATCATTATGACTTCAAATGCCGGTTCTAATTTAAACAACAATTCTATTGGTTTTGGAAATGAAACAATCGATAAATCAAAAATCGAATATAGATTAAAAGATGTATTTAGACCAGAATTTTTAAATAGAGTTGATGAAATAGTTGTTTTCAATGCACTTACTAAAGAACAATTATTAAAGATTGTTGATTTAATGCTTGAAGACACAAGAAAAGTTTTACTTGATAAAGATATAACACTTCATATATCTACAAAAGCAAAGAATTTCGTACTTGATAAAGGTACTAACTTAAAATTTGGTGCAAGACCACTTCGTCGTGCAATTCAAAGATATATCGAAGATGAAATATCAGAAAAAATATTAAAAGGTGAAATATTAGATGGTCAAACAGTCTCTGTTGATTTCACTAAACAATTAATATTTAGAGTTGGAAAATAAAATCCTTTAAGACTGATTGTTAAAAATAGCAATCAGTCTTATTTTACTCAAAATCCTCCAATATCATATTTAAGGCTTCTATCCCTACTACATCTATTCCCTTTTTCAAGTTTTCTATATCTTCTTCTGATAAATAGTCAACCGCAATACTTGTTTTCTTATATAAATATTCCTTCCCTTCTTCATCTAAATAATAAACTGATATATATCCTTCATCAGATTTAAGCATATAATGTGTATTTTGTTCATCTAAACTATAACTTGCATTTTCAAACGCATTTTGTAACTCCAAATTATATTCCTTCCATTCTTCCGTACATTCATCTTCAATACTATCTGATACCTTCCAAACATTTTTAGCATCTCCATTATCAGATATACTATTTTGACTTATATTATGAATTGGCTCTTCTTCCTTATCTGATATTTTCCATATCACAAAAAATAAAATTATCGCTATTACAAAACAACTTAATGAAATTAATATCTTTTTGTTCATAGAATATAATTCACCTCTATTCTATCTTTTTTAGTTATTATTTACAATTTTAGGGAATTTATACTTATTCTATAAACTTCTCAACTTTTATTTTTCCATCACTTTTCACTTCGACACTTATTTCTCCATCCTCATCTGTTCTATAAATTTTTACTCCGTAAATTTTCCATTCTGTCCAAAACCTCTTTATATGGGTGATTATATCTATTATTTTTCCCCACTCCAATTAAAGCCACAGTAGGATTTACAGCCTCCAAAAATTCTTCTGTTGATGATGACTTCGACCCGTGATGTGCCACCTTCAATACTTTTGAATTTAAGATTTTTTCATCATATTTTGATAATAAGATTTTTTCTGCTTCTTCTTCTATATCTCCCGTAAACAATGCCGAAAAATTTTTATAATTCAATTTACACACCAAAGCATTATTATTAATAGAATTATTTGTAATACTTCTCTCTTCTTGTGGCCACAATACATCAAAATACACATTTTTTTCTATATTAATCCTTTCACCTTCTTTTACCATCTCCACCTTGATTTTCTTTCTTTTAACTATATCCAAAAATTTTTCATAATTTTCAGAACCATCAAATTGCGTACCAATAATAACAACCTTTATTTTTATTTCTTCCATTAAATACTGTATCCCCTCAAAATGGTCTGAATCAAAATGACTTACTATAACATAATCTATATCTTTTATTCCTCTATCCAATAAATATGGTAATAATACATTTTTACCAATATTATAATTTCCAAATTCATTTCCTCCTCCATCAATTAATATAGTTTTATTTAATGGAGTAACAATCAAACTTGAATCTCCTTGTCCAACATCTATAAAATAAATTCTTAAATTTTTTGGGACTATATTTATGAAACTAAAAACTATTATTATACTTAAAAAGAATGATATAACTTTATTTCGGTTTTCATTTATTCTAAATTTAAAAAGATTTAACAAATTTTTTACTCTTGTTTGAAATACTGACAATCTATTCTGATTATAAATTGAATTTACATATACTCCGAATAAATAAAATCACATAATAAAAAATTATTAGTAGTATATTAGGTGTAACTACATATACACTATTATACGGTAATTTACTTCCAATGTCAGATAATTTTATAACAAAACTTACTACATCACTAACTATTTGTATTACAAGTTGCTTTAATCCCACAACATCTAACACCTGATAAAACACAAGAAATATAAAACTCCCTATAAATATTATTCCTACTATACCTCCAACAATCATACTAATAAGTAAGCTTGTAATATATATTTTATTAAAGCATATTACAATAGCTGGTATGATTGTTAAAGTTGCAGATATCGTTATAGACTTTTTATAAACTCTACTAACTATTCCAATAGTTCCTAAAAATGTTAGCCAAACACCAATATTCTCAATTAAAAAAGGATTATATACCAATAATACTAACATAGCTAAACTCATATTTTGCCAAATATCACTTTTCCTATAAACAATACTTGCTATAATTGCAAATATATTCATAATTACTGCCCTTACTACAGATGGTGCAAACCCTGTAATAAACGAATATATTCCTAAAATAACTATCATAAATTGATATGTTTTTCTCTTTCCTAATAATCCTTCTAAAATTATTTTTGTAAATAATATCAAATATCCTATATGAGCTCCTGAAACTGCCAAAATATGCGTTATATTACTTTCTATGAAATCTTGTTTTACTTCTCCATCTATCTCGTCTGTATATCCCAGTAAAATTCCTAAAATTATATTTGCAACATTAGGTTCAAAATTTTTTTGAATTATATCCTTAATCTTTAAAAAGATTAAATTCGAGTATATAAAAATGGATTTGTTTGTACCATAATTTGTAGATACTTTTACATTACTTGACTCTATTGTTCCATAAATCTTCAATGTTTTTAAATATTCTTTGTAGTCAAATCCTTTATAATTTCTTTGTCCCTCTGGCTCAATATATTTCCCATTTATATATACCTCCTGCCCATATTCTAACTTTAAGTTTTGGCTTTTCTTTATATTCAAATACAAATATGTATTTTTATATTTATTACTTTTATTGAGTTCATTTACTTTTATCTTATAAACATCTTTATAATCTTTTTCTTTAACATTTGATACAATTTTAGCTCTAATAAAAACTTCTTTTTGATTAAATTTAGAATATAAATTTTCGTATTTATAATTTTGATATAAAACTATCGAATTAGATATAATTGATGATATAACAATCATAATGAGAACTTTTTTAGTTAATATTATTTTTAAATATCTTGAATATCTTTTTATTGATACTAACTTAAATTTACTTTTTTTAGTTGTTCTTGGATATATAATAAGAATTACTAAATATAAAAAGACTATACTGATTTTACAGTATAGCCCCATTATAATCCCTAACATATACCCAACTGTAATTGACACAATTGGTCTATTTTCTAGCATTTATTCCTCCATTTTAGTCTATTATTCTTCTTGCTGTAATATAAGACCTTTTATAACTTGCTTGAGATAATGATGATATTCTTACTCCTGTTGATGGATTTTCTGCGTGTATAAATTTATTTCCTCCTACATATAATCCAACGTGACCACTAAAACATACTATATCTCCTGCTTGTAAATTTGCTTTACTTACAGCTTTACCATTGCTTCTTTGAGCTGATGATGTTCTACTTATTGAATATCCAAAATGTTTATATACATATTGAGTAAATCCTGAACAGTCAAATCCTGATGGTGAAGTTCCTCCATATACATATTTATATCCTAAATATTTTTTTGCATAAGCTATTACATCACTTCCAGTAACTTTACTACTTGATTTACTACTACTACTTTTTTCTTCTTTTTTAGTTGTTGTTTCTTTTTTGCTTTCTTGCTTCTTTGTAGTTGTTTCACTACTTTTTTCTTTATTTGCTGTTTTCTCTTTTTCTTCAGATTTTTTTGTAGTAGTTTCTTCTTTCTTTTCATCTGATGCTGTTCTTGATTCGTCATTACCTCTTGATGTTGTTTCATCTACTTTTTTTTCTGATAAATATTCTGTTACTATGTATCCTGTTTTTCCATTTACTTCAACTTTACTCCAAGTATTATTTACTTCTTCAATAAGTTTAACTTGTTGATTTATTGATAATTGTTCTATTATTTTAGCATCTGATTTTGATTCTTCTCTAAAATTAACTGTTGTTCCACTTACATATAATGTTTTTGTTTCTTTTACTTCTTCTTTTTTAGCCTCTTCTTCGTTTTCTGTCTTTTCTTCTTCTTTATTTTCTTCTGCCTTTGGTTCTTCTTTGCTAGAACTTTCTGCTGTTTTTATTTTGCTTACCATTGCCCATCCGCTTTGATTTCCAGCTTCTATATAACACCAATTTCCTAATATTTCTGCTGTCATTATTTCCGTATTTTCTTTTATAGTTCCTGTTGTACTTGAACTAATTAATGGTAATATTTTTATTTCTACTTGATTTTTTATTTTTATTGTCTTATTTTCTTCTACTACTGCTGAATCTTGTTTTTGTTCTTCTTCTTTTGTTTCTTCTGTTGTTACTGGTTGTTCTTGATTTTCTGTTTCATTTTTGTTTGCTTCTTCATTGTTAGTTTGTTCTTTTTGCTCATTTTCTTTTTCTGAATCTGTTTCAGTTTTTTTGTCTTCTCCTTTTACTTTTACCATATCATTTCTTACATACCCTGTTACTGTCTTTTTTCCATTGTCAAATTCTACTTTGTACCAATCTCCTTCTTCTGATATGATATTTAATTCTTGGTCTTGCTCTATTAATTCAACTACCTTTGAATCTGTTGACGCTTTTTCTCTTAGTCTTACTGTTTCTGAATTTGTTGTTCCTACTGTGGCATAAACACTTTTTCCTATTAGCATTATTAACATATAAATTGTCATTACTGCTAAAATTTTAATACTCTTTTTCATATTTCCTCCTTAGGTTTTACCATTTTTTTACAACATAAACATTATATAACTTTTTTCAGAAAAAGTCAATCA